>NZ_JBEXCY010000092.1:0-43030 GCF_040605515.1 Dactylosporangium sp. NPDC005572
CTCGATGCGGGCGATCTGCCCGTCGGCCATGGCCCGCAGGACCGGCCTCGGCACCCCCGACCCGGGCGCGCGGTCCTTCGCCATCGCCATGACGGCCGCCGCCGATCGCCTGACCCAACTCGAGGAGACATCGTGACCGATCGCCTGCGGATCGTCGTCGGCGGCGACGACGCCGGGTACCGCTACAAGGAGCTGCTCAAAGCCGACCTCGAGGCGAGCGACCTCGTCGCCTCCGTCGTCGACGTCGGGGTGGAGGCCGACGGCCACGCGCCGTACCCACGCGTCGCCATCGAGGCCGCCGAGATGATCGCCCGCGGCGAGGCCGACCGGGCCCTGCTGGTCTGCGGTACCGGGCTCGGCGTGGCGATCTCGGCCAACAAGGTACCCGGGATCCGGGCCGTGACGGCGCACGACAGCTTCTCCGTCGAGCGGTCCGTGCTGAGCAACAACGCCCAGGTGCTGTGCCTGGGCCAGCGGGTCATCGGCATCGAACTGGCCCGGCGGCTCGTCCGCGAGTGGCTCGGGTACCGCTTCGACCCCACCAGCGCGAGCTTCGACAAGCTCGCCGTGCTGGGCCGGTACGAGATGAAGGAAGCCTCTTGATCGTCGGGGTGAGCCTGAAGATGTACTTCGGGCTGCGCGCCGCCCACGACTGGTGCCGGGCCGTGGCCGCGCTGGCGGCGGACCGGCCGGAGCTCGAGGACGGGCGCACGGTGCTGTTCGTCGCGCCCAGTCACCTGGCCATCCCGGGCGCCGCCGCGGCGTTCGCGGGCACGCCGGTCCGGTTGGCCGCCCAGGACGTGGCGGCCGGCGAGCCGGGGCCGTACACGGGCGAGGTCAGCGCGGCCGAGCTCGCCGAGGCCGGCGTCGCCGTGGTCGAGATCGGACACGCCGAACGGCGCCGACTGTACGGCGAGACCGACGAGACGGTGGCCGCCAAGGTCGCGGTCGCCGCCCGGCACGGCCTCACCCCGCTGATCTGCGTCGGCGCGCGGCCGGACGAGGACGCGGCGGCCGTCGCCGAGGCCCAGCTCCGCGCGGCCCTGGCACAGGCACCCGCCGGACCGGTGTGGGTGGCCTACGAGCCGCTCACGTCCATCGGCGCCGCGCAGCCCGCGCCGGCCGGCGAGATCACGCCGGTGACCCGGCACCTGCGCCAGGTGCTCGCCGAGGTGGCCCCGGGCGGAGCCGTGCTCTACGGCGGCAGCGCCGGCCCGGGCCTGCTCGGCGAGCTCGGCGACGGCGTGGACGGCCTGTTCCTCGGCCGCTTCGCGCACGATCCCGCGAACCTGGCGAAGGTCCTGGACGAGGCATTGGAGGGACGGGCGTGATCGGGCTCGGCACGTACGCGTTCTTCTGGCAGCTGTCCGACCGGATGCCGCGGCCGCTCACGCTCGCCCAGGCCCTGGAGCGCACGGCGGCCCAGGGCGTCGGCATGTTCCAGATCTGCGACTACCCGAAGATCCTCACCTTCGGCCGGGACGAGCTGCGCGACCTGCGCCGCCGCGCGGACGACCTCGGCCTGCGGCTCGAGCTCGGCACCCGCGGCACGATGACCGACCACCTGACCGCGTTCCTGCGCCTCGCCGACGTCCTCGAGGCCCCGGTCGTGCGCACGATGCTCAACCCGGTGGGCGACGACGCGCCGCTGGAGGAGTCCGAGGGGCGGCTGCGGGCGGTGCTGCCGGACTACGACCGGGCCGGGGTGACGATCGCGCTGGAGACGTACGAGCGGGTACCCGTGCGGAATCTGCGCAGACTCGTCGAGGCGGTCGGCTCGGACCGGCTCGGCATCTGCCTGGACCCGGGCAACGGGGTCGCCGCGCTCGACCTGCCCCGCGACACCGTCGAGCGGTGCGCGCCGTACGTCAAGGACGTCCACGTCAAGGACTTCGCCTTCACCCGCAGCGAGGGCTGGGTCGGGTTCCAGTACACCGGCACCCCGCTCGGCACCGGGCTGCTGGACTACCCGCACCTCGAGCGCGCGGTGCGGCCCGAGCCCAACGGCATCTCCCAGATCGTCGAGCACTGGCTGCCCTGGCAGGGCGACCCCGCGGCGACCGCGGCCGAAGAGCAGCGGTGGACGGCCGTCGCACTCGAATACCTCCGCGACTATCAGAAGGAGCACGACCATGAGTGACACCGAGGCGTTGAAGATCGCGGTGATCGGGGCCGGCGGGAAGATGGGGATGCGGGTCTCCAACAACCTCGTCAAGACCGCCCACCAGGTGTGGTACAGCGAAAACTCGCCCGCCGGACGGGACCGCGTGACGGCGGCCGGCCGCACCCTCACCGACTCCCCCGCCGCCGTCGCCGATGCCGACGTCGTGATCCTGGCCGTGCCCGACCTGGCGCTGGAGTCGGTGTCGGCCGAGCTGGTTGCGCTGATGAAGCCGGGCAGCGTCGTGCTCACGCTCGACCCGGCGGCCGCCTACGCCGGCCTGCTCACCCGCCGCGACGAGATCGTCCAGGCGGTCACGCACCCGTGCCACCCCTCGGTCTTCGTGGAGCGCCACACCCCCGAGGAGTACGCGGACACGTTCGGCGGCATCGCGGCCCTCCAGGACGCGATCGCCGCGGTCGAGTCGGACGACCCAGCCGTCAAGGACCGGGTGGAGACCGTGGTGCGGGCCATCTTCGCCCCGGTCGGCGACGTGCACTGGGTGACGGTCAAGCAGCTCGCCCAGCTTGAGCCGACCCTGGTCGAGACCATCGCCTGCATGGTCGGCTCGCTGCTGAAGGAGGCGCTGGACGAGACCGTGAAGCTCGGTGTCCCGGAGCCGGCGGCCCGGGCGATCCTGCTCGGGCACACCCAGGTCGCGCTGGCGAACACGCTGAAGGGCGACAACCCGTTCAGCGACGCCTGCCTCATCGCGATGGACTACGGCCGCGAGTCGATCCTGCGCGACGACTGGAAGAAGGTCTTCCGCGACGACGAGCTCGACCACGTGCTGGCCCGCATGCTGCACCTGAAGGAGGTCGCCCGATAAGCGACGGCCGAGCGGCCCGGATCAGGCGGGAACCGAGCCGCTCGTGCTGGCGCGGATGACGAGCTCGGGCGTGAAGACCTCGTGGTGTACCGCACCCGACTCGATGTTCCTCAGCAGCAGGTCCACGGCCACCGAGCCGAAGTCCTCGTGCGGGGTGCGGATCGAGGAGAGCGGAACGATCGACGACTCGGCATATTCGATGTCGTCGTAGCCGATGACGGCGATGTCCTCCGGGATCCGCAGGCCGGCCATGACGAACGCGTGCATGATGCCGATGGCGAGCAGGTCGTTGACCGCGAACACGGCGTCGGGCCGCAGCGCCGGGTCGCGGGCCACGATGCGGTGCCCGACGGCCCGCCCGGCCCGGATCGTGCGCTCGGCGATGTCGACCACCTCGAGAGTGGCCGTCCCGGCCTCCCGCACCGCGAGGCTCGCCCCCTGCAGCCGCCCGGCGACCTGCTGGATCGACAGCGGCCCGCCGACGAAGGCCAGGCGCCGGCGCCCGAGCGACAGCAGGTGCTCCCCCGCGAGCCGCCCGCCGACGACCTCGTCCACCGAGACCGACGGCTGCTGCTCGGAGACGGCGCGGCCGCCGATCAGCACGTTGGGCGTGCCGCGCCGGCGCACCGCCGCCAGCCGGTCCTCCAGCCGCTCGAACGACGCGACCAGCATGCCGCGCACCCGGTAGCGCTCGAACAGCCCGATGTACTGGTCCTCCCGCTCGCGGTTGCCGTGCGCGTTGACCACGAACACCGCCAGCCCGTGCTCCGCCGCCCGCGCCTCCACCCCCTCGACGAGGGTGAAGAAGAACGGGTTGCTGAAGTCGGGCGCGATGTAGGCGATGGCGTTGCTCTCGCCGAGGCGCAGCTGGCGGCCGACGATGTTGGGGACGAACCCAAGCTCCTGGATGGCGAGGCGGATACGCTCGGCCTTCTCCTCCGACACCCGCTCCGGATGGTTGAGGTAGTGCGACACCGTGCCCAGCGCGACACCCGCGTGCTGCGCCACCTCGCGAATGCCGACCTTGTTCACCGCGCCGTTGCCTCGTTCACTCACCGTCGGACTACTCCACAACGTCTCACGCGGAACTGGGCTCGCGCGGCACCAGCCGGTAGCGCGGGCGCACCCCGGCGAGGACGCGCTCGACGTCGTCCACCATGTATTCGAAGAACCTCGACTCCGCGGCGTCCGTCACGCCGGCGATGTGCGGGCTCAGGAACACATTAGGCATTGTGCGCAGAGGCGAGTCGGTCGGCAAGGGCTCGGGCTCGACGACATCGAGGCAGGCAATGATATCGCCCCGGCGCAGCCGGTCCACCAGCGCCTCGGTATCCACCACGGCGCCGCGCGAGACATTGACGAACACCGCCCCGGGGCGCAGCCGGGCGATCTGCTCCCGCCCGATCAGGCCCGCCGTCGCCTGCGTCAGCGGCACGAGGCAGATGACGACGTCGGAGCGCTCGAGCACATTGTCCAGGCTCGTCAGGTCGATGTCGTAGGCGTTGGCGAGCACGTCCGGGGCGCCCGGGTCGTGGGCGAGCACCCGCACGTGGAACGGCCGGAGCAGCTCCAGCAGTCGGCGGCCGATGTTGCCGAGGGCGATGAGGCCGACCGTCTTGCCGGTGAGCTCGCCGCGCAGGTAGCCGGGGTCCTCGAGGAACACGGTCCGGTCGGGCCAGAGCAGCTCCCCCGCGATCAGCCGGCGGAACAGCGCGCCGGCGTTGCGCAGGCCGACCATCGCCAGCGCGAGGGCCCACTCGGCGACCGGGTCCGACGAGCCGTTGGTCGTGTCGCACACCACGATCCCGCGGCGGTGCGCGGCTGCCACGTCCACCCGGAACCCGAAGCGGTCGCCGTGGGTATCGCCGATCATGCGCAGCCGCGGCGCCGCGGCCATGACCGCGTCGGTGATCCGCGGGCAGCCGTAGCTCACGACGAGCGCGTCGAGGTCGGCGGCGAACTCGGCGACCCGCGCGGTGATCGCCGGGTCCTCCGCCGGCGGCCCGAACACCCGGTCGGGGCCGTCGAGCTCGAGCCAGACGACGTCGGCGAAGCGCTCCATCCGCTCGACGTCCTCGGGGAAGAAGTACCGGCGGCGGCCCGCCCCGGTCACGACGATCCCGACCCGTGGCTTCGGCGCGCTCATTGCAGATGTCCCCGTTCGCGTAGCAGTGTCTCGAGCGTGCCGCCCTGGATCCGGGCGACGTCGTCCGCACTCAGGAAGTCCGCGTGGTCCCGCAGCACCTGCAGCGCCTGCCGGTAGCTGTGGTGCGGCAGCAGCGACGGCCAGTCGGACGACCACACCATCCGGCCCGCACCCCAGTTCTCGGCGAACGCCTTGACGATGGGGAGCCGGTCGAGATACGGGTAGTCCCACGGCCGCTCGTGCCCGTAGTAGTACCCGGAGACTTTCACGAGCAGATTCGGTACGTCCTCGCGGTCGAGGACGAGCCGGAGGCCCGCGTCGATCCCGTCCGGATGCAGCATGACGACCGCGAGATGGTTGACCATGATCGGCAGGCCGGGGAACCGGCGGGCGACGTCGCGCAGGTCGTCGTACCAGTTCGGCGGGGCCGCGAGGGTCACCAGCAGTCGGGCGTCCTGCGCGACCCGGAAGAACTCCCGCCCCTCGTCCGACAGCAACCAGCCGTCGTTGTCCGGTGCGAGGTAGTGGGACACGCCGACCGGCTGATACTTCTCGATGGTCGCGCGGAGGCGGTCGGCCGCGCCCGGCCGGTGGTAGTCCGGCCCGAACCGGCTGTCGATGTCGGCGACCTGGAGCAACCGTCCCCTGTGGACGGCCGCGACCTCGGCACCGTAGTCGTTGTTGTCCTCGGCGTGCTCGATGCGCGCGTTCACCAGGAGCGCCGCGCCGACCCCGGCCCGGTCCATCTCCAGCAACAGGTTCTCCGCCCGGCCGCGGGACTCGGAGTCGGGCACGTCGGGCCGGTAGGGCCAGCGCGGCCAGATGTGGGTGTGCGCGTCGACGATCACCCCTTCACCGACCCGGCCGTCAGGCCCCGCATGACCTGCTGGTTCAGGATGAGGTACACGGCGAGGGTGCCGAACACCGTGATGCTGATGGCGGCGAACAGAGGGCCGTAGTCGACGGAGCCGTACTCGTCGCTGAAGTGCAGCAGGCCGACCTGGACCGTCGACAGCTTCGAGTCCACGTTGAACGTCAGCGCGATGAGCAGGTCGTTCCAGACCGAGAAGAACTGCAGGAGCCCGATCGTGAACAGGCCGTTGCGGATCAGCGGCAGCCCGATGGAGAAGAACGCGCGGAACGGCCCGCCGCCCTCGATCGCCAGCGCCTCGAAGAGTTCCCGGGGCACGGCGCGGAAATAGGTGGCCATCATGAAGACGGTCAGCGGGAGCCCGTGGCCGACGTACGTGATGATCAGCGGCAGGTAGCTGTCGGAGATGCCGACGTTGAAGTAGATGGTGAACAGCGGCAGCAGCACCATCTGCAGCGGCACCATCATGCCGCCGACGATGAGGAAGAGCACGGCGTTGCGGCCTTTCCAGACCATCACCTCGAGGGCGAAGCCGGCCGCCGCGCCCAGCAGGAGGATGAGAATCAGGGACGGCACCGTGACGATGAGGCTGTTGAGGGCGTAGTGCCCGAGGCTGCCGGTCGTCCAGGCGTCGACGTAGTTGTGCCATTGCAGCCCGCCCGGCAGGGACCACAGGGGCTCGTCGACGATCTCGCTCTTGGTCTTGAACGAGTTGGTCAGGATCCAGAACATCGGGTAGATCTCCGCGATGATGATCACCGCGATGAGCAGCTTCACGAGGAGGCCGCCGGTGAGCCGGCCGGCGAGCGTGCCGGACTGCCGGCGCGGAGCCCCCGTCCGCGGACGCGGAGCCGTTTCGACGTTGATCGCGGTCACGGTTCAGTCCTTCGTGAGGTCGCGCCGGGAGGAGCGGAAGACGAACAGGGTCACGGTCAGGCACACCAGGGTGATGACGAGCGCGAGCGTGCTGCCGTAGCCGAAGTCACCGAAGCTGAAGGCCGTCTTGAACATGAGCAGGTTCAGTGGCGTCGTCTGGTAGCCGGGGCCGCCGTTGTTGAGTGCGACGATCGAGTCGAAGACCTTGAGCGACGCGTTGAGGCTGAAGATGACGGTCGCCAGCAGCACGGGCATCGACAGCGGCAGCACGATGTGCCGCACGAGCCGCCAGGTGCCGGCGCCGTCCAGGCGGGCCGACTCCATGATCTCCTCCGGGATCTCGATCAGCCCCGCGTAGAGCAGGACGGCGAAGAAGCCCATGGTGCGCCACAGGTCCATGATCACGATGACGATGAAGGCCTTGTTGCCGTCGGCGAACCAGTCGGTGCCGCCGAGCCCGACGAGGCCGAGGATCGCGTTGACCGGCCCCTCCTGCGGCGAGGAGGCGAACATGCGGTTGAACAGCAGGGCGACGGCGACGGTCGGCACCACCACCGGGAAGAACACCAGCGTACGCACGAACGTCGAGGCCTTGCGCAGGACGAAGACGTACAGCAGCGCCAGGGCGTAGCCGAGCACGATCTGGCCCACGCTGATGACGATCGCGTACTTGAGCGTGAACCACAGCGCGTGCCCCGCCTGGGGATCGCTGAACAGCCTGTCGATGTTCTTCATGCCGGTGAACTCGAACCCGCGGACCGGGTTGCCGTGCATGAAGGCCAGGAAGAGGGACCAGACCGCCGGGACGACCATGACTCCCAGATAGATCAGAAGCGCGGGAAGCAGGAAGGTCGCGATGGCCTTCTTGTTCCCGAAGACGTGCTTCACGGGAGGTCCTCTCCGTTGAGGGCGGGGCGGCGGCGCCCGGCTCGGACGCCGCCACCCCGGGGCATGGACCGGGCGGACTACGACTCGGCGTCGAGGTCCGACTGGATGAGGGTCATGAAGTCCTTGGCGGACATCGCGCCGGTGAGCAGCGGCGCCGCGTTCGCGCTGGAGTCGTTGTTGGCCTTCGGGGTGAAGAGGCCCTCGAACCACAGCACGCTGGCCGGCGCGCTGTCGATCTTCTTCTGGATGTCGGCCGTGAGCGCCGGCAGGCTGTCGACCGGGGTGTTCACCTTGAAGCCGGAGAACGTGCCCTGCTTCTTGAGTGACTCGGAGCCCCAGTTCTTGGCGATGCAGGTCAGCCACGCGCCGACGCCGTCGTTGTACAGCTTGGCGTTGATGGCGTTCGGGGAGCCGACGTTCGCCGGGTAGCCCTTGATGCCGGGGACGCCGAAGAAGCCGATGTTGTCGCCGACCTTGCTCTGCTTGGGGTCGTTGACCGCGGCGAGGAACCAGGTGCCCATGTACATCATGGCCGCGCTGCCGTTGAGCATCTGCGCGTTCATGGTGTCGTAGTCCAGGTTGGTGATGCCGTCGATGAAGTACTTGCCCAGCTCCTGCAGCTTCTGGGCGGCGGCGACGTACTGCGGGTCGGTGAGCTTGGCCTTCTTGTCCTTGACCTTCTGCAGCGCGTCCGGCCCGAGCTGGCTGTAGATGATCGCGCCCAGCCACCGGCTGATCGTCCAGCCGGTCTTGCCGGAGGCGACGAACGGGGTGACGCCCTCGGACTTCAGCTTCGCGGCGGCGGCGGTGAGCTCGTCGAGCGTGGTCGGGATCGCGATGTTGTGGTCGGCGAAGATCTTCTTGTTGTAGAAGATGCCCTCGATGTTGAACTGCAGCGGCACCGTCGGGAAGCTGCCGGCGTAGAGCTGCTCGATCACCGACTGCGCGGCCGGGGTCACCTGGTCCAGCACCCCGAGCTTTTGAAACGTTTCCTTCAGGTCCAGAACCTGGCCGGACACCTGCAGGTCACCCTTGGGGGCGATCAGCGACTGGGTTCCGGCGTACATCACCGGCAGCGCGTTCTGGCCGCCGAGCAGCTGTACCTTCGACTGCATCTCCGAGCTGGGGGTCTGCGACAGCGTGTACGGCAGCTGCTGCTGCGCGTCGGAGCACTGGTTGGCCTTCAGGCCGTCGAACATCGCGCCGGTCTGCGTGTTCTCGGTTGTGACCAGCACGGAGAACTCTTTGGCGCCGCCCGCGGGGGCGTCGTCCTTCCCTCCTGAGCAGCCGGCTAGGAGCAGGCTCGTCACGGCGGCGAACGCGATGGGAACGCTCGCCCGGCGGGGCATGATGCGCATCATCAGATTCACGTTCAGGGCTCCTTCAAGATCCGCGCCCGGCGGAGCGACTCGGGGGCGCGTGGGGTGATGAAACGTTACAAGCAAGTTTCGGTCCGGTCAACAACCTCGGCCGATTCCCAATCAGGCGTTGCAGGAGCGCAATTCCTCGCCCGCCGCCTCGAGATTGGCGAAGGTCATCTCTGAGTACTTCCGGGACAACAGAACGCCGTCGGCACCGCCGTCCAGCGCGGCCCGGACCGACTTGCGGACCTCGTCCGGCGTCGTCTGCCGAACGTGATCCGGGGTGGGGATGTTGATGTCGAGCCCTGGGTACACCGCCACCCGGCCGGCGGTGGCCGCGACCGTGCGCCGGGTCTCCCGCAGGACGTAGTCCGGTGAGAGCCCGATGCTCGGCAGGTCCTCGAACGCGATGGCCTCGTCGTAGCCGAGCGAGGTCCGGAACAGGTCGTACACGGTCTGCTCCGGCACGCCGCGGAAGAGACGGCCCGCGACGGTCCGGATGTAATGGTGCAGCCGGTAGCCGGCGCAGTTGTTGTACAGCACCGGCTTGACGAAGTCCGAGTAGGACGACATCTTCGCGAAGTCCAGCTGCGACCGGTACCAGGGTGAGAACGAATTGTGGTGCCAGATGTGCCAGCCGACCCGGACCTCGGGGTTGAGGAACTTGACAGCCCCGTAGAGCCGGGCCTGGAACTCCTCGTAGCCGCGGTGCCAGAGCGCGTCCCAGGCGACGATCTCCGGACAGGTGCCCAGCAGCCGCAGGAAGCGGATGAAGGACGAGTCGCCGACCGGCACGTCCGGGGCCTCGTCGTTGAGCAGGCGGTCCAGCTCCAGGTACCCCTGGCGGGCCCGCCGCACGTCGATGCCCTCGCGCTCGCCGGCCTCGGTGCACCAGCGGCAGAAACAGTACGGGTTGCCGTTGCGGGCGAACCCGCCGTCGCCGAGCGCGTTGTCCAGGGGGCCGTTGCGCTCCGACCCCCACATGATGCCGTCCAGCTGATAGCTCTTGACCTGGTCCTCGACCAGCGAGAGCCACCAGTTCTGGTAGTCCGGGTTGCGCAGGCACGCGTACGCGTCGGCGCGGCCCCAGGCATCGACCTGCAGCACCTTCGGCCAGTTGGGAACGTGCCTGGTCAGGCCGGAGTGGGTGTTCTCCAGGACGAAGGAGTAGACGGCGATGCCGCGTTCGCGCGCCGCCGGGATCACGTCGTCGAGTGCGTCGAACCCGACGACCTCGGCGTCCCGGGCCCGGTGCGGGCCGAGGACGGTGCCGCCGTAGAACTCGGCGTGCTGTTCGACGAACGACCCGCCGAGGTGGACGTCGTCCTTCTCCTCCGGGCCGTGCCCCGGCCACGGCCGGTACCACGTCTGGCGCCCGGCCAGCCCGCGGTCGAACGCCTGGGTCGCGACGAACACAGTGTTGACCGCCGCCTTCTCCGCGACGGTGTCGAGGACCGTCTCGACGCCCTCGTCGGCGAACGAGATGGCGCCGATTTGAATCCCTACCAGCGGCGACACGCTCACTCCCCGCCCTCCCCCAGCGCCGGGGGGATCTCCACGCCCAGCTCGATCAGCTGGTCGGTGACCACCCGGATGGCGTTGAGCGCCTTCGGGAAGCCGCAGTACTGCACCACGTGGATGACCGTCTCGAGGATCTCGGTCGGCGTGCAGCCGACCCGGATCGCGCCCCGCGTGTGCCCGCGCAGCTGCGGTTCGAGGCCGCCGATCGTCACCAGCGAGGCGAGCGACAGCAGCTCCCGCTGGGCGAGCGTCAGACCCGGGCGCGAGTAGATGTCGCCGAAGTTGAACTCGACGCCGAAGCGCGCCAGGTCCTGGGCGAGCCCGGTCTGCATCTCGACCAGGCCGTCGGCCTTGCCGGCGCCGTAGACCTCTTCGAACCAGTGCGCGCCCTTTTCGAACCGTTTCAAGCTGACCTCCCGGTCGTCAGATGGAGTGGCCGCCGTCGAGCGGCAGCACGACGCCGGTGACGTTGACCCCGGCCGGGCCGGCCAGGAACACGATCGCCGCGGCCAGGTGCTCGGGCTCGCCGAGCAGCCGGGTGGGGATCTGGTCGAGCAGAGCCGCGCGCCGCTGCGGCGTGTCCCGGTCCCGGCCCGGCGTCGCCTGGGCGCCCGGCGCGATCGCGTTGACCGTGACGCCCTGCTCGGCGACCTCGATGGCGAGCGCCTTGGTGAGCCCGATGACGCCGGCCTTCGCGGTCGCGTACGCGGTCGCCCCGCGCACCAGCCGGCCGCCCGACACCGCGGCGATCGAGGCGATGTTGACGATGCGCCCCGATTGCGCGGCGAGCATGGTCGGCAGCACCGCCCGGGTGACGTTGAAGACCTGGTCGAGGTTGCGCGCCATCTGCGTGCGCCAGGTGTCCGGGGTCATTTCGTGGAAGAAGCTCACCGCCCCGCCGCCGGCGCAGTTGACCAGGATGTCGACGCCGCCGAGGCGGCTGACGAGCCCGGCGGTCGCCTCCTGGACCCCGGCGAAATCGGTGAGGTCCACGGCGGCACCGGCCCACTTGCGACCCGCCGCCCGGACCCGATCGCCGGTGGCGGCGAGGCCGCTCGCGTTGAGGTCGAGCCCGCCGATGTCCGCGCCCTCGCGCGCGAAGACCTCGCAGATGACCGCGCCCAATGCGCCCGCGGCTCCCGTGACGATCGCCCGCCGGCCCTCTAGCTGTACCAATTCGTCTCCTTCGACCGGCCGGCTCACGCCGGGTGGTACTCGTCTCTCCAGCGGTGCTGCGCGGTGAAACCCAGCCCGTCACGTGCCTTCCTGGTCGACATCAGCGACTCGAACTCGCCCAGGTCCGCGGCAACCGCAACGCCCGGAAACCACCGTGCGGCCAGCTCGGCCGACGGGATGTCGAGGCCGGTGTCCGGCGCCGCGACGTTGTAGACCGCAAAACCCGGCTTGCCCTTGGCCAGGGCGAGGGACACGGCCAGCGCGCCGTCGCGGGCGTCGACGTAGGACCCGAGCAGGTCCCGGCGGTAGCCGGGGTCGGACGCCCGGGCGAACCCGCCGTACTCCCCGGCGCCGACGACGTTGGTGAACCGCAGCGCCGTCACGGACAGCTCCGGCTGCCACGTGACGAGCTGCTCGGCCATCGTCTCCTCGAGGACCTTGCCCAGCCCGTAGGTGTTCCGGGCGGCCCGGTGCTCCTCGGTCACCGGCAGCTCGGGTGGTGGCTGGTCGAACGGGAAGCCCATCGCGGTGATGCTCGAGGCGAACACGATCCGGCGCAGGCCCGCGCGCAGCGCCCCGAAGTGCACGTTGAACGACGCGACCATGTTGTTGTGGAACGTCGTGGCGTCCGGCACCAGCCCGTTGACCGGGATGGCGGCCAGGTGGACCAGCGCGTCCAGCCCGGTGTGCCGGGCCGTGACGCCGAGCAGCGAGTCGAGCACCTGGCCGTAGTCGCTCAGGTCGACGCGGGTGAAGCCGAAACCGGCCTCGCCGCCGCGGTCGAGGCCGAGTACCTCGTGCCCCTCGTCGCGCAGCCGGGCGGTGGTGGCCCGCCCGAGCTTGCCGGAGCTGCCCGTGACCGCGATCCTCATGCCGTCCCCTCCCGTGAGGCCCCGTCCCCGTGACGAGCTGGGAAATCACCGGGTAGTGGCCGGGTGGGGACGTCGTGACCGGCGGCCAGCCCGGGGTCGGTGTGCCGGTGCCCGCCGCGGCCGCCCGGCGGGACCGGGCTCTCCGCGAAGAAGCCGCGGACGGTCTCGTAGACCTCGATGAAGTCGTGCTCGTCGCCCGCCAGCGTGAGCACGATGTCGCCGGACTGGACGTACCGCTCGGCCCCGTCGACGAGGATCTTCGCCCGTCCCTCGGCCACGAACCACAGCTCCGCGGTGTCGTGGAAGTGGCGGTCGAACCGGCCACCGTGCAGCGGCACGGCGAACCGCCCGGCGGAGCCGAGTGGGGTGGCGGGCGGCCGGGTGGCATCGTTGAGCCAGTCCGAGGGGGTGTAGATCGGCACGGGGTCCATCTTGTTTCGCCGGTTGAAACGTGTCAAGAACTGTTGTTACAGTTCGGTCCCCCAGCCGTTCCGATGAAAGGGCAACGCATGCCGGGCACGCCTTCCGCGCCGCGGATCGAACATCACCGCGAGCCCCGGGGCATCGGCGAGCCCGCTCCGCGCGTCTCGTGGACGACCACGGCGGAGCCGCACTGGCGTCAGCACGCGTACGAACTCGAGGTCGCGCGGCGCGGTACCGTCGAGAAGGTCCGCGTTGAAACGTCCCAACAGATCCTCGTCCCGTGGCCGTCCGCCCCGCTCGCGTCCCGGGAGCGGGCCACCATGCGCGTCCGGGTCGCGGGCGCCGACGGTGTCCACGGCCCGTGGTCGGAGCCGACCGAACTCGAGGCCGGCCTGCTCGAGCCGGGCGACTGGGTGGCCGCGCCGGTGGGTGCGGCGTGGGACGAGGACCCGGACTCCGACGACCGGCGCCCCTCCCTGGTCCGACGGGAGTTCGAAGTGGGTGCCGGGCTGCGTTCGGCGCGCCTCTACGTGACGGCGCACGGCCTGTACGAGGTCGAGCTCAACGGCCGGCGCGTGGGCGACGACGCCATGTCGCCCGGCTGGACCGTCTACGGCAAGCACCTGCGCTACTACACGTACGACGTGACGCCGCTGCTGCGGACGGGCGGCAACGCCATCGGCTCGTGGCTCGGCGACGGCTGGTACCGCGGCCGCCTGGGCTGGCGCGGCGGGTTCCGCAATCTCTTCGGCTCGGACCTGTCCCTGCTCGCCCAGCTCGAACTGCGCTACGACGACGGCCGGACCGAGACGGTGGCCACGGACGCGTCCTGGCGGGCCGCGCCGAGCCCGATCATCCGGACCGGGAACTACGACGGCGAGGACTACGACGCCCGGGAGGAGCAGCCCGGATGGTCGTCGCCCGGCTTCGACGACGCGACGTGGACCCCGGTCGCGGTGCACCAGCAGGATCCGGCGGTACTGCGGGCGCCCAGCGGCCCACCGGTGCGGTGCACGGAGGAGGTCGCACCGGTTGCCGTGCTCACCGCGCCGAGCGGCGCGCGCATCCTCGACTTCGGGCAGAACCTCGTCGGCCGGCCCCGGATCCGGGTGCAGGGGCCGGCCGGCGCCACGGTGCGCATCCGGACCGCCGAGGTGCTGCAGGAGGGGGAGCTGTACACCCGCCCGCTGCGCTCGGCCCGGTCCACGGACCACTACACGCTGGCCGGGCGCGGGACCGAGGAGTGGGAGCCGCGGTTCACGTTCCACGGCTTCCGCTACGCCGAGGTGTCCGGCTGGCCGGGCGACCTGGACGCCGCCGTCGCCGCGGGCGACATCGTCGCCCGGGTCTACCACACCGATCTGGAGCGCACCGGCTGGTTCGCATGCTCCGATCCGATGCTGGAGCAGCTGCACAACAACGTCGTCTGGGGCATGCGGGGGAACTTTCTCGACATTCCCACCGACTGCCCCCAGCGCGACGAGCGCGTCGGCTGGACCGGCGACCTGCAGGTCTTCGCGCCGACGGCGGCGTTCCTCTACGACGTGTCCGGGATGCTGGGCGGCTGGTTGCAGGACGTGGCCCGCGAGCAGCTGCCCGACGGCACGATCCCGTGGTACGTGCCGGTGATCCCGTCGAAGTACATGTGGACGCCGATCCGGCCCGGCGCGGCCTGGGGCGACGTGGCGACGCTGACGCCGCTGACGATGTTCGACCGCTACGGGGACCTGGCCTTCGTCGAGCGGCAGTTCGACAGCGCCCGGCGCTGGGTCGACCTCATCGACCGCCTCGCCGGTCCGGACCACCTGTGGAACGAGGGGTTCCAGCTCGGCGATTGGCTCGATCCGGCCGCGCCGCCCGAGGACCCGGCTGACGCGACGACGGACCGCTACCTCGTGGCCACCGCGTACTTCGCCGCCTCGGCCCGCGCCGCGGCCCGGATGGCCGAGCTGCTCGGCCGGGCCGACGACCGGGCGCACTACGCGGACCTGTTCGAGGCGGTCCGCAAGGCCTTCGCCGCCCAGTACGTCCGGCCGGACGGGCGGATGACCAGCGACGCCCAGACCGCCTACTCGCTCGCGCTGGCGTTCGACCTCATCCCGGATGCGGCCGAGCGTGCGGCGACGGCCGCCCGGCTGGCGGAGCTCGTCGCCCAGGCCGGCAACCGCATCGCGACCGGGTTCGTCGGCACGCCGCTCGTCAGCGACGCGCTGTCGGCCAACGGGCACCTGGACACCGCCTACGACCTGCTACTCGAGCGGGAGTGCCCGTCCTGGCTCTACGCCGTCACCCAGGGCGCGACCACGGTGTGGGAGCGCTGGGACGCCCTGCTCCCCGACGGCACGGTCAACCCCGGCCAGATGACGTCGTTCAACCACTATGCCCTCGGGGCTGTGGCGGACTGGATGCACCGGGTCGTCGCCGGCCTCGCCGCGGCCGCGCCGGGCTACCGCGAGATCCTGTTCCGGCCCCGCCCGGGCGGCGGGCTGACGTCGGCCTCCGCGCGCCACATCACGCCGTACGGCGAGGCGGCCATCGCGTGGCGCCTGACAGCCAAGGGCATCGAGGTCGACACGACGGTGCCGACCGGCACCACGGCGGTCCTCGACCTGGACGGAGTACCGCCGCAACGCCTCGGCCCCGGCCGGCACCGGGCGACGGCGCCGCACCCGGCCGGAGCGGCCCGGTGATGCGCACCCCGGTCGTCGTGCGGGGCCTCGGCCTGGACGAGCGGGAGCGGCAGGAGTTGCACGACGCCGCCGGCCCGGGGCTCGAGCTGCGCTTCCCGGCCGACGGCGAGCCCGTCGGCTTCGGCGACGTCGGCGCGGTCATCGGCCGGATCTCCGACGCCGAGCTGGCCGCCGCGCCGGCATTGCGCTGGATCCACCTCTGGACGGCCGGGGCCGACCACGCCTTCACCCCCGGCCTGGCCGCCCGCCCCGACATCACGCTGACCGCGTCGGTTGGCAACGGCGCGATCGGGCTGGCCGAGCACGCGGTCCTGCTGCTCCTGTTGCTCGACCGGGGCGGCTGGCACTGGGCGCGGGCGCAGTGGGAACACCGCTGGGATCCGGCCATACACGGCGAGCTGGCCGGCCGGACCCTCGGCCTGGTCGGGCTCGGCCACGCGGGCCGGCACCTCGCCGGGATCGCCCGGGGCCTGGGCCTGCGAATCCTTGCGACCCGCCGCACGCCTGTCGAGACGCCCGAGGTCGACGCGCTGTACCCGCCGGAGCGGGTCGCGGAGATGCTCGCCGAGTGCGACGCCGTCGTCGTCACCGCGCCGCTCACGCCGCAGACCCGCGGCATGCTGGGCGAGGCCGAGTTCCGGGCGATGAAGCCGACCGCCTACTACGTGAACGTATCCCGCGGCGAGGTCGCCGACGAGTTGGCCCTCGAGCGGGCGCTGCTCGAGGGGTGGATCGCCGGCGCCGGCCTCGACGCCCACCACGTCGAGCCGCTCCCGGCCGGCAGCCCGTTGTGGGATCTACCGAACGTCATCGTGACGCCGCACAACGGCTCGACGACCCGGCAGTCCCGGCGCCGGTCGTTCGACACAGCCGCCGGGAACCTGCGCCGCTTCGCCGCGGGCGCGTCGCTGGCCGCGGTGGTGGATCGCGAAGCGGGCTATTGAACCGGTTCGCTGCGGGCGGTACCCGGGCAGCCCTCGTCACCCGCCATCAGTCGGCGAGGCCCGGCCGCCGGTGCCGTCAGCCGGCCGCGCAGGTGGGCTGATGCCGACGAGCCATCCGGCCCAGCGTGCCACTGGCCCGCCCGGTGCCCAGGGTGATCAGGCCGGGTTCTTGATGCGCTCGGTCAGCTTCTCGAACAGCGTGATCTCGGAGCGCTGGCCGGTGCGCATAGGCTCGGCCAGGTCGCGCACCTGCTCGCGATCGGTGCGGGCGAGGACGGCATCGACCATCATGATGCCGCCCAGATGATGGCGGGTCATCAGCTCGCAGTACAACACATCGACCTCGGGGCTCACGGCCTTGCGCAACCGGGCCATCTCAGCCGCGCCCGCCATGCCCGGCATGAGAGCCTTGAGGGGCCCACACGTGTGTATTCGTCGCTTGGTGGTCAGGCCACGGTGCAGGGGATGCCGTTGAGGGTGAAGGCGGTCGGTTCGGCGGTGTTCCCTGTGTGAGTGGCCTGGAAGCCGAGGTCGACGGTGGCTCCGGAGGCGAGCGTGCCGTTGTAGCTGACGTTGCGGGCGCTCACCTGGCCGCTGGCGGGAGAGAAGGCGGCATTCCAGCCTGAGGTGATCGACTGGCCAGCGGGCAGGGTGAAGCCGAGCGTCCAGCCGTTGATCGTCGACGTGCCGGTGTTGGTGATGCTGATACTGGCCGTGAAGCCGGAGTTCCAGGTGTTCATCGTGTAGGTGACCCTGGGTGCCGTGCCAGCGCCCGGCGCGGGACTCGACGTGGGGCTGGGCGACAGGCTGGGTGACGGGCTTGGCGACGCGGTGCCGCTCACGCTGGTCACGAAGGTCATTGCGCTTCGGGCGGGAAGCGTGACGGTGAGAGAGCCGTTCGTCATGCTGAGCGCGCTCTGGGGCGCGACGTTCCTGTTTGCGTCGGTGAGCCAGTTCGCGACGCTGCCGGACGCGCTGGTGTTCGCCAGGGTGAACTGCTGGCTGACCGACGAGGTGTTCTTGTTGACGGCGACGATGACGACGGTGTCGCCGCCCCGGTACGCCGAGACGAAGACGTTCGACGCAGGGTTCGCCGTCGCGTCGATCCGCACGTATCCGGGGCGGACGAACCTGGCGAAGTGCGCCATCATGGCGCCGCGCTTGCTGATCTGACCGTCCTCCCGCATGGGTCCGTAGCTGCGCCGAATGGTCCACCAGATGTACGCCTGAAACTCGGCGTCCACCATGGCGTGGTGGATGTGCTCCCCCACGTCGAGCGCCTGCGGCCAGAGGTCCCCCGAATCGGAGCTGTTGGGGTAGTAGACCTCGGTCATCCAGAGTTCCTTACCCGCGCCCTTCTGCTTGAACAGGGGGTAGGGGAAGTTCGCGTACGAGGTGCCGTACAGGTGAGCCCCGATGATGTCCACGTTGGCGAGCGCCGTGGGGTCGTTGAGGATCGGGTCGGACATCGACTTCACGTACTGAAATGACTCGGGCGCGATGACCCTGGTGCTGATCGAGCCGGCGTTCTCCCGCAGGAACCGGACGATTTCGGCGGAGGTCCACCACGTCCAGTCCGCCGCGTAATCCGGTTCGTTCTGCACGGATATGCCATAGAGGTTCACCCCGTTGTTTCGCATGTACGTGGCGAAGTCGTTCAGGTGCTGGGCGTAGGCGCCGTACGCGTTGTACCTAAGCCGCTTCGCGTTGGTCTGGCTGCCGCGGGTGAAGGTTTCGATCATGCTGGCAGGCGGGTTCCACGGCGACGCGATGACGGTCGCCCCGAGTTCGACCGCGCGCTTCGCCGTCGCCAGATCCCGGCTCCAGTCCGACTGGTTCTCGCCGACCGGAATCCTCAGCACGGAGAACCCCAGCCGACCCTCGCCGGCACCGAACGCCGTATCCCGCTGCGCAGCCGTCAGATCGCCGATCCAGGCCGCGTGGGCCATGCCACCGAAGCCCCGGATCGCCTGTCGCGGTGCCGACGGATTGATGTTCGCTGCCGCGGCCTCAGCCTCCGCAGCCCCCAGGACCGACGCCGCGACCGTGAGGACCGGCACGGCACCCAGCGTCGTCAGGACAGTTCTCCGGCTCAGCAAACGCGGTTCGCCACTCACCGGTTCATTCTGAGGTTCATTCTGAGGTTCATTCTGATGTTTCGTCATGTCCTCGTCCTTCTGGCCGTCGGCACCGATCGTGCAACATCGATGAACGATGACAAAACCTCGTCCGGACCGCAAGGTCGCCTGATTCCGAAGAAGAGAGGCGGATTACATCGTCAGCAACCGTAAACGGGTATGCTCAAATACGCAGGTCATGGCCTTGCCCGCCATGATCATAGAATCATCAGGATTAGCGTGCCAGATGAAAGTTCCAAATCGATGGCACGCGACCCTGGATGCGCCTCCGAAATAACAGATTCTGCTTTGTAAAACCTGTAGGGCCGCACCGGCGGTCGCCCGTCCCGCGGGAGTGACTCCGAGCAGTTCGTGAGCCGGCTGTGGTCGGCGGAGGCGTTGTCAATCTTCGCCGGCCGATGCGGCGGAGTTGGGCCAGTCGAGGGCGCGGGCCCCGAGCACGGCCGCCTGCAGGACGAACCGATCGGTGGCGCCGGCCGGATCGCGGCCGGTGAGTTGGTGGATACGACGCAGCCGATAGGTGATCGCCCGGACCGACAGATGCAGCCGCCGCGCGGTGGCCGCGGTGTTGCCGCCCGAGGCCGCGTACGCCTCGATGGTCTCCAGCAGTGGCCCCGCCCCGCCGCGTGCCTGCCGCAGAGGCGCCAGAACTGTGTCGATCAGGTCGGTGATCGCCTCACGATCCCGTAGCAGTACCCGGTAGATCAGCAACTCGTCGGCACGGACGATCGGGTCGCTGTGACCGAGGCGGTCGGACAACTCGAGTGTGTCAACGGCCTCCTCGTACGATCGCGCCACTCCGGCCACGCCGGGGTGAGCACGGCCGACCGCCATCCGGCCGCCGGTCGGCTGCGGCAACGCCTCGACCGGCGCCCCGTCGGGCAGGACCGCGACCAGCATCGCGCGCCGCGTCGTGACCAGGAACTCGCCGGCACCGGCCGCGGCCAGTGACGACATGGCCCGCGACACCAGGCGACTGGCGTCGCCGAGCGGCCGCGGACTGCGGACCACGGCCACCGCATGGGTAGCGGCGAGGTCGAGACCGAAGCGTTCGGCGCGGTCGAGCATGGCCATCGGATCGGCCGTGCCGCCCAGCAGGTCATCGACGAACTCTCGGCGATCGGACTCCTCCAACCGCACCGCGGCCCGCCGAGCGGCGGCGAACCCGTCGCCCACCGCCACGATCGTGTCGTCCACAGCGTGCAGCACGATCTCGCCGACCCGCCGGACGGCCTCCGGGTCGTCACCCCCGACGGATGGCAAGTGCCGCCAGGCCCGCCACGCGGCCGACAGGTACAGGTCGATCAGCGCCGAGAACGCCACATCACGATCGGCTGCCTGCGCGCCGAGCGCCCGGAACCGCCGCAGGTCGCTCGCGCCCAGCCGCATGCCCGTCGCGCAAGCATCCGCCAGCCGCGGCAGGAATCCGTCCAGCAGCGCGCTGTGCCGGACGCCGGCCTCCTCGGCTGCGGCCGCGGCGATGTCGTCCCACTCCACCATTGTCGGACTCTCATCTGTGCCGAATTCGGCAACAGTAGCGCGCACTCCTCGGCCTTCGGACTCCACCGCCTGGTGGTCGATGTTGCCCGCCGTCGGCAACGAACACGGCGTGATGACTGCGCACAACCGTCCTGACCGTTCGGCACGCCGCAGTGAACGCTGGATCCATGACGTTGCTGACCGGAGGCGATCGGCCGTACAGCGGCACGTCCGCCGACACCGTACGGAGGAGCAGAAGGCCATGTTCGCCCCGACCGCCGCCGACCGCATCGGCAAGCACGCCAGCCCGCCCCCCGCAGCCCAGATCACAGCCCTGCAGCGGATCCAGGAGTACCCGGCCATCTCGGTACTGCTGACCACCACCCCGGCCGCCCAGCTCACCCAGGCGGACGCGCTGCGCCTGAGGGCACTCGCCAGCCGCGCCATCCACCGCGTGTCCACCGAACTGCAGCCCGCAGCCGCTCGCCCCGCGGCGCAGCGCCTGGCCAACCTCGTCAATCAGGCCCGCACGGCACCGACTTCCCACGCGCTGGCCATCTACGCATCCGCCTCCACTGAGGCGCTGCTGCGCCTACCGATCCCCGTCCGCGACCGGGCCGTGGTCGACCCGACGTTCGCCACCCGAGACCTCGTCCTCGCGATGCACCGCGCCCCGAACCACCTCGTGCTGGCCTTCGACACCGCACGGGCGACGCTGCTGTACACCGCCGGCGACGCCGTCCTGCCGGCCCTCACGGCCGCCTTTCCCATGCACGCGCCGCCCCGGCGAAGGCACCGAGGCCGTGGCCACGCCGACCGGCAGTGCCGGACCGGCCGCCGCACGGGCACCGACGACGACTTCTACCGGCAGGTCGACGCCGCCCTGGGCGCGTACCTGCGGTGGCACCCGGCGCCGCTGGTGCTCGTCGGATCCGACTGGGCGCTCGGCGCGTTCCAGCGCGTCTCGCTCAACACCGATCGGGTGGCCGGCGTGGTGCGCGGCAATGTCAACAACGCGTCCGCGGCTCACCTTGCCACTCGCACCCGCGCCGCCCTGGACACCTACCTGGGCCGCCGCCGCGACGAGACGCTCGCTCTCATCGCCCGTCGCGCCGCTGCGGGCCGGGTCGCCAGCGGTGTGCCGGCCGCATGGTACGCCGCCCGCACCATCGCACCTGAGGTACTCGCCGTGGACGAATCACTGTTCTATCCCGCCCGAATCAGCGACGACGGCGACACGCTCAACCTCGCCGACGACGTGGAGCACCCCGACGTCACCGACGACGCGGTGGACGAGCTCATCGAACTCGTCCTCGCCCGCGGCGGCTGGATCGCCATGACCGGCCCCGGCACCCTCGACCGTCACGACGGCGTCGCTCTCGCAGTCCGAACCTGAGGTCGCAACCTGACGTCGCGGCCCGACCCGGGCCGCCTGGAGATTCGAGGTGGACACGCCGATGACGATTCTCAGCCAGACCATTGCCGCTCTGTCGACGAACTCCGCGCGATCCGGCACAAGCGCCCGCGCGCCGACAGTGACGAACCATCCGTCAACCACACCGGCACCGCTTCGGCCGCTGACCGGACCGGCGTCGGCCGCGGACATTGGAGCATCGCTGGACGTCCGCGACCTCAGCATTCCCGGCGGTCCGCACGGCCGGATCCGGCTCCGCCTGTTTCGACTGACCGGTGCCGCCGGAGCGCTACCCGTCATCGTTTACGTGCACGGCGACGATCACGTCGTGGGGAACGTCGGTACCCGCCGCCGAGCCACCATGCTCGCCACCGATCTGACCGCGGCGGTGGTTGTCGTGGACTACAGTCGGTGCCCGAAGACCTACTATGCCGCCGCCGTCGAGGAGACCTACGCCGCTGTGGCCTGGCTGGCACGGCACGGCAACCGATACGACCTCGACGGCACCCGCATCGCCGCGGCCGCGGACCCGACGACAGCCGGCATGGCCGCCGACCTAATGCTCCTCAGCGACCTGTGCGGCGGGCCGAGCCTCGCCGCGCACGTGCCACTCGACTCCCGCGCCAAGGCGATCCTGCGCGCGGCGCTCGCCGCCTAGGCGGACAAGCGACGCTAGCCCGGTGCCGGCGCCGGGTGCTCCGCTGCCGCGGCGCGATCGCGGCCGTCGCACGTGAGACGTGGCGGCGTGTGCGCGGGGGCCGTCGAGTTTGGCACAACGGCCCCTGCGCGTGGGGCACCCGCTACCGCTCCTGGATCGCGCGTCCCTCCGCGGCGTGCAGCAGTGCCCGGTGTGCCGCGAAGACCTCGTTGTTGCTCGCCAGCGTCGCGCCCGCGACCGTCGGAGACACGAACGTCGGCAACACCACACCCCGCGACCCGAGCACTGCCGCCGTCCGAGTGATGATCTCGTGACTCACAACGGAGGCGACCACGGTGGAGGAGCCACCCACCGGCCGGTCCCAGCCCTCGACCGTGATCAGGGCGTCCTCGACCGGCACCCCCGTGTCGACCATGACGTCACAGACGTCGGCGAGACGCTTGCCGGTCGAGTGCTCCGCCGGCCGGGACAGGGACTCCGACGACGTGACGGCGACGGTGAAGAGGCCTCGCTCCCCGGCGTACATCGCGGCTTCGATGCCGGCCGAGTTGCGTCCGCCGTGGCTGTACACGACGAGCACGTCGCCCGCGTTCAGCGGCTGGTTCGCGAGGTACTTGTCGACGTAGTCCTCGGTGCGCTCGAGCCACAGCAGCTCTCGCACGCCGCCGGGGCCGAGGACGTTGTGCCACATCAGCCGCGGGTCCGTCAGCGGGTGGAGTCCGACGAAGCTGCCGTATCGCGGGAACGCATCCTGGGTGGGGAGCACCGAGTGGCCGCTGCCGAAGAGGTGGATCAGACCGCCGGCCTGGACGGCGTCGGCGCACCGGACCGCGACCTGGTCGAGGATCTCGTTCTGGGTCGTGGCCAGCCGGTCGAGCAGTTCGACCAGGCGGCGGGTGTAGGCGGGCTGGGTGGACACGTGGTGTTTCCTTCCGGTTGTGACTGTGCGATCTACGGACTGCGGAGTGCGAAGCGGATCTGGTACCGGTCGCCGCGCATGACGCTGGTGACGCGCTCGAACGGGCCGAGGTTGTCCTGGGTGACGCGCTCGACGAAGAAGCCCGGGGTACGGGGTGCCACGTCGAGCAACCTCGCGTCGGCACCCTTGATGAGGCCGACGGTGAAGGTCTCGACCGCATGGACGGGGGTGATGCGGTACTGGCGGCGCAGCAGCTCGTACAGGCTGCTGTCGCCGAGGTCGACCTCCAGCAGGCCGGGGAAGCGGGCGGCCGGGAGGTAGGAGGTCTGCAGTCCGATCGGCTTGCCGTCCGCGCTGCGCAGGCGGTGGATCCGCACCATGGGCTCACCCTCCATGATGGACAGTGCGAGGGCGTTCGGTTCGTCGGCCGGTACCAGCGAAGCGTCCAGCACCTTGGCGCTGGCGACGAGGCCGAGTTGGGCGAGCTCGCTCGTGAAGGACGTCACGTGGCGGGCGCCTGCCACCAGCGCGGTGTCCCGGACGAAGGTGCCGCGGCCACGCTCACGTACCAGGAGCCCGCGACTGACGAGGCGTCCGATTGCCTGGCGCATGGTGATCCGGCTGACCCCGTACGCCTCGCCGAGATGCTCTTCCCCGGGGATTCTCTCGCCCGGAACCCACTCGCGAGCCTCGATCCGGCGCCGCAGGTCCTCCTCGACCTGCATGTGCAGTGGAACCCCGGTCGACGGGTCCAGCGGACGACTCATGATCATGACCACACTTTCCCTGACATGGCGGCGATCGACGCCCCGACGACCTGAGAGTGACTGCCGAGAGCTGCCGGTACAACCGACACGCGGCGAGCGTCAGGACTGCCCGCCCGCCTCAGCGCGCTGAGCATGGCCTCGGCGTAGACATCGAAGGCGTCACAGAGCCCGCCGGCGAGCACGACGATCTCCGGATCCAGGACGCTGGCCAGGGCGGCGAGCCCTTCACCCAGCGCACTCGCCCATGTGTCAAGGGTTTCACGGGCGGTGGGCTCCCCGGCGAGCGCCGCCGCGACCACATCGCGCCCGGCGCGTCCCGGGCCCGCCATCCGGTCGAGCGCACGGCCGGATGCCGCGAGCTCCAGGCCACCATGGTCGGGTGTCGGCGTGTACCCGGCCGATGGCAGCCAGCCGAAGGAGCCGGCGGTGCCGTGCGCGCCCCGCACGATCCGGCCGCCGAGCATGATCGCCCCGCCGATGCCGGTACCGACCGAGACGAGGGCGGCGTTGCTCGCGCCGCGCGCCGCGCCTTCGCTCGCCTCAGCGAGCAGGCCGAGTTGGGCATCGTTGGCCAGCGTCACCGTCGCAGCACCCAACCGGGCGGCGAGGTCGTCGGCGAGGGGACGCCGGTCGAGCCAGGGCAGGGCCGGGATCCAGGCCGGCACCGACGGACCGGTGGCGCCCGGCAGGCCAACCACCACCGGTCCCGCGGTCGCCGCGCCGAGCTCGGTGGCCAGTTCGCCGATCGCGTCGAGCAGCGCCTCGTACCGGGTCGGTACCGGCCGGGCCAGCACCTTCGAGCGGACCCCACCGGTGACCGCGCACACCCGCAGCGACGTGCCGCCGACGTCGACGCCCAGGGCCGGCATCACTTGACCCCCGTCCGCGAGATGTTCTGGATGAACACGCGCTGGGTGAGCAGGAAGACCACGATCGTCGGAATGCTCGCCACCAGTGCCCCCGCCATCACCACGGACTGGTAGCGCACGCTGGTCGCATACGACAGCAGTTGCGACAGGGCCAGCACGACGGGGAACTTGTCGTCGCTCTGCAGCACCGACAGCGGCCACAGGAAGCTGTTCCAGTAGTAGACGAACGCGAACACCGCGAGCGTCACCACGGCCGGCCTGAGCAGAGGCACCACGACCGTCCATAGGATGCGCAGCTCACCGGCCCCGTCGACGCGTGCGGCGTCGATCAGCTCGTCGGGCACATCCAGGCAGAACTGCCGCATGAGGAAGATGCCGAACGGATTGGCCAGCCACGGCAGCAGGACGCCGAGGTACGAGTCCGCGAGCCCGAGCGAGGAGACCATCCAGTACAGCGGAACCAGGGTCACGATCGGCGGCAGGAACATCGTCCCCACGAGCGTCCAGAAGAGCGCGTCGCGCCCACGGAATCGGTACTTCGCGAAGACGTAACCCGCGCCGATGCTGGTGACGAGCACCGAGAGCGTACCGACGCCGGCGATGAGGACGCTGTTCGCCATCGCCGACCCGAACGGGACGACGTCGAAGACGGTGGTGTAGGCGTCGAAGGTGAGCTCCCGCGGCCACCACGTCGGGGGTATCTCGCTGAGCTCCGCGGGCGACTTCACACTGGAGATGAACATCCAGTAGAGCGGGAAGAGGGGGAACACCGCGGCGGCGGCGAGGCCGACCACCGCGCCGATGCGGGCCAAGCGCCTCATCGTGTACCTCTCAGACGCCTGGCCGCCAGGATCGTGCCCGCCAGGACCAGCAGCACGAGCAGCAGGCTCATCGCCATCGCACTCGCCTGGCCGGCGAGGCCGAACTGGAACGCGGTACGTTGGATCTCGAAGGTCAGCACGTTCGTGGCGTCGGAGGGTCCGCCCTGGGTGAGCAGGTACACGGGGTCGAACACCTGGATCGAGTTGATGACCGCGATCATCGCGACGAACACCAGGGTCGGGCGGAGCAGCGGAATAATGATGCTCACGGTCTGCCGCCACCATCCGGCGCCGTCGATTCTCGCCGCCTCGAAGACTTCAGCCGGAACCTGGGTCAGACCGGCGATCAGCAGCACCGTGTAGTAGCCCAGCATCTGCCAGACGTTGAACAGCGCGATCGAGAACAGTGCCACGTCCGGGTCGCTGATCCAACCGACGGAATCCAGGCCCAGGGCCATCACCATCTGGTCCAGCGGGCCGTACCCGGGCGCGTACAGGTTGCCCCACACGAGCGCAACCGCGATGGTCGGTACCACGTACGTCGCGAAGAGGATCGTGCGAACGACGTGCCTGCCTCGGACGCTGGGAAAGTACAGCAGCATCGCGAGGAGAAACGCCAGCGGGAGCGTGATACCGACGACCATCAGCGCATAGACGACCGTGTGCCACAGCGCCGAGCGGAAGTTGCCGCTCGCCCACAGCGCCTCGTAGTTGTCCAGCCCCAGCCAGCGCATCTCGCTCATCGGGGTATACATCGACCACTCGTGCAGGCTGATCCACGCGGTCAGGACGATGGGCACGAACACGAACGCACCCGTGATCACGAGCGCCGGCGAGAGCAACAAGGTGCCGGCGCCGCGGTGCCCCCGTGCTCCGCGGCGCTGGTGCTGCACATTCGTCACAGGTCCTCGAACCTCACGGGTTGGCCTTCTGGAGGGCTGCCGCTGCGTCGTCCTGCGCGGCCTTCATCGCCTCCGCCGGCGTGGCCTTGCCGAACACGACGTCTTCGACGTGCTTCTGGATGGCCTGCGACATCTGCTCACCACCGAGCACGGTGGGGAACGGCGTGGCGTTGGGCAGCTGCTCGACGTACACCTTGAGGAAGGGGTCGGACAGCGCGGCCTCGTGCGCCTTGAGGTCGCTGTTGCGGCTCGGCAGGATCCCCATCGACATGAGCACATCGGCCATGGCGGAGGAGCCGTTCTTGCCGGACTCGGGTCCGTTGAGCCACGCCAGGAACTCCCACGCCGCGTCCTGCTTGGCCTGGGGCGCCTTCGCGTTGACCATCGTGAGCCACGAGTAGGAGATGGCCGACGACTTCGTGCCGGACGGACCGACGGGCACCGGGGCAACACCGACGTCGGCGTACTTGTCACCCATGGCCTGCTTGAGCGAACCCTGCCACCAGTTCGCCATGATGATCATTCCGGTCTTGCCGTTGACGAAGTTGTCCAGGTACGGCCCTGTCGTGTTGGCATTGGCCTGACCCATCGTCGCCACGGTGGACTTCGCGTCCACCAGCCGCTTGTACAGGTCGGCCGCCGCCGCCACCTTCGGTTCCGTAAGCTGCGGGGTGGTCCCGTTCAGCAGCTGCCCACCGTTGGAGGCGACGAGCGACAGGAACGGGTGCACGACGCCGGCCGGCCAGCTCGTGATGACACCGAATCCCTGCTGGTCGCCCTTGGTCAGCTTCGCCGCGTCGGCCTCAAGCTCCGCCCATGTCGCCGGCGGTGCGGCGATGCCCGCGTCGGCGAACATCTTCTTGTTGTAGTTCAGCGCGTAGAGGTCGACCTCGTTCGGGTACCCGTACGCCTTGCCGCCCTTGGTCACGTCCTCGACGAGGTTGGCCGGCCAGTTCGCCTTCAGATCGGCGGCCTTGGCGTCCGGCGCGGGCGCGGCGATTGCATCGCGGACCAGCTCCGGCAACCAGAGGTCGTAGATGCTCGCGATCGTGGGCCCACTCGGCGACGCGCCCTGCGTGCGCAGCGTGCTGAGCAGGTTCGCGAACGGCACCGCACGGATCTGCACGTCAACGTTCGGGTGTGTCGTCTCGAAGACCGCAGCGGCATCCTCGAGCATCTTGACCTGGTCCGGCGCCCAGTGGGTCAGGAACGTCACGGTCTGCTTGCCGCCACCACTGCCGGCGTCGTCACCACAACCAGCGGCGCTTGCCAAGAGCACAGCTGCAGCGCCGCCCGCCAGCAGTCGCAGCAGTCGGGATCGGCTCACCCTCATGTCGCCTCCCTCATTGCCAACAAGTTGTTAGATTGGCAGGACGTTATAACAACATTCGACATGGGCAAACCCCGGGATTGTTGCGGTTGGATCTCGGCCAGCGCCGGTACCCACCGAGGCCGACCTGCACCGCCGGGACATCGGCCCGGTCGCCCGCAGGTGGGGACGTATCCGCGCAGACGGCCGGGGCGTCCAGCGTTGCGGGCGGAGCGGCGCGCGCTGGTGCTGCGTCCGGCACGGGAGAACCCAATGGGGGCTGCCGGCGCCTTCAGGGTGAACTGGTCGGCCTGGGTCACCGCATTGCCGTAAGCACCATTCGGGCGATCCTGACCACGGCAGGTACCGATCCGGCACCCCGCCGGGGCCGCCAGACCGGGGCCATCAAGGCCCTATGGGCGAGCCGGCGGCCGATCCGCCCACCGCGTTGACGTCCGTGATCGCCGATTCGCCTCCTGCTCCTGCTTCTTCGCTGCCTGGGTTCCGTTCAACTGACATGCGCTCCCGCCCGCACGGCCGCGCGCAGGTCCGGGTCGCTCATCACCAGGTAGACCAACCCGCAGTCCTGCGGCCCGGTCACGCTGGGTTGGCAGAGCGTGCAGGGCTCACCCGGCCGTACGGGGCACCGCGGCTCGGGGTGGCGTGCGCGACGATCACCCATGGATCGATCGTGCCTCGCCCTGCGGGCGTCGTATAGGGGCGAAGGTCCTCGGTGGGTCACCTGGACCGAGATCGCCCCGCCGGAGCGGATCGCGCTGCTGCACGTTGAGTCCCGCGGCGCGACCCAACTCCCCGAACACGGCCGACGCCGCAACGTCGTGCAGAGTGGACACCCCGACCAACCCTTGAGAATAGATCTTCTTCCCTCGACAGGAAGAGTGATCAACCAAGGCCTGTCTCCACAACCAACCAGGGGTCACCCACCGACCGCCGAAGGTTGAACAACACGCTGAGAGTTCCAAGATTGCCGCTCCCACCGCTGAAACGAGGACGGCATCGGCACGTCGGCCTTCCACGGGGCCTGCGCATCCGGGCGGGCGGCGGCACGCGTGACCGTCGGCGTGGAGACCGGCACGGGCCGCCATGGTCTAGCCTGCCTGTTCTTGCGGTGTCAGGTCCTGCAACGCGCCGCGTAGCGCAGCGCGTGAGGTGATGCCCAGCTTCGGAAAGAGCCGGTGCAGATGGGCTCCGACCGTACGGTGCGAGAGGAACAGCCGTTCTGCGATCTGCTTGTTGGTCAGCCCCGTGGCGGCGAGGGCGGCGATCTGCCGCTCCTGCGGGGTGAGCACGGCATCGGAGGCGGGCCGGCGCACGGTGGCGACACCGGCGGCCCGCAGCTCGTTGCGGGCCTGCAATGCCCATGGCCGGGCCCCGAGGCGTTGCAGGCTGTCCAGCGCTTCGCGCAGATGGAGGCGCGCTCGGGCGGTATGCCTGGTTCGGCGTAGCCATTGGCCGTAGGCGAGCTGCAGGCGTGCCCGCTCGAACGGCCATTGGTTCGCGTCGGGCAGCGACAACGCCGATTCGAAGAGCGCAGCCGCTTCGCTCTCGGTGGCGGCGAGCGCCGCGGCCCCAGCGGTGAGCAGCCTCGTTCGGGGGGACACCTCGGGGTTCCCAGCCCGCTGCACAGCTGCGACGTGCTCGCGTGCCAGGTCGAGGCGTCCGATGTGGACGGCCGCGTCGACCAGATCCAGCACCATCCAACGGTCCGGGACGCCGCAGCCCGGAACCCCGGCGGGAGCGATCCTGGCAGCCTCGACGAAGGCGTCCTCGTAGTTACCCTGACCCAGGGCGGCGATGACCCGCGCCTGCCGGGCCACCGCCTGCATCAGCCCGACGCCACGGGGGATCGCCCAGGCGGTGACCTCGTCGGTCATCGCGTGGGCGCGGTCGGCGTTTCCGCGGCATGCTTCGATGAATGCCAGCTGGGACCGCAACTGGCCCTCGAGTAGGTGGTAGCCGTCGGCGACGGCCAGGTCCTGTGCCTCCTCGGCGAGCCGTTCGCCCTCGTCCCAGCGGCCGTGGGCGGTGGAGTCGGCGCTGAGCAGCTGCAGTCCGACGATGACCACGGTGGTCGCGCCGGCGTCACGGTACCGGTCGATCGCGCGCTGGCACAGATGCCGGTACTCCCCCAGGGCGTCGACCTGGAGCGCCGCGTATGCCAGGGGTATGAAGTCCCACGGCGGGGCATCGGCCGAGAGAGCTTCGAAGGCCGTGGCGATGCGTTGCCGGACGGGACGGTCCGTCCGGGCGGGATCGGCGAACGCGTCGTAGCACAGCTGCAGCGGAGTCACAGCATCCGGATCAAATCGTGACAGTGCAGCGCCCAGCAGCTCCCATGGCTCGGGACGGCCACTGTAGACGCTGACGAACAGCAGCGCGTACAGAATGCCGTACGAGTCCCAGCCGTGGGCGCCCGCACTCTCGTCGATGTCATCCAGCGCCTTGGTCAGCAGGCGGTGGGCCGCGTCGACGTCGCCTTCACCGTTGGTGAGCAGGTGCGCCGCCGCGGCGAAGACGAGTCCGGTCGCGGTGTCCGGTGCCTGCCCGGCATCGGTCAGCAGCTGCGGCACCTGATCGAGCTGGCCGGTCACGTTCGCCAGGTACGCCGCCTCAACGAGCCGACGTGAACGCAGACTCGGCTCCGTGCTGAGCTCACCGGCGCGGACGAGCGCGCAGACCGCGCTCGAGGCGCTGCCCTGCGGCTGGGCCCTGTCGCCGCCACGCCAGCCGGGCAGGGCCACGTCGTCCAACGCGCGCGCGAGCGTCTCATCCGGGCCCGTCGCCGCCTCAGCCAGATGCCAGGCACGACGATCCGGCTCGCCCTCGAGCGCCTCGGCAAGGGCTTGGTGCGCCGCGCGCCGCTCGTCCGCGGATGCCAGCTGCACAATCGCGGCACGGACGAGCGGATGGCGGAAGGCCGGCCGATCGTCGGCCGTGTCCAGCCGGACGAGGCCGGCCTGCCGGGTCGCCGACAGGTCGTCGAGCGCCGTACGGCGCCGAGCCGCGGTGCGGATCACCGGCAGGCCGGCCTCGGCGTCCAGCGCAGCCAACAGCAGAAGCTGCCGCACCGATGCGTTCAGGTCCGCCAGCCCGGCCGCGAACGTCGCTTCCAGCCGTGCGTTCAGCGGCAGGAACACCGGCAGCCGGGCATGGCCCGAGCGTTGCCGACCCGTCAGCGCGGCGGGCAGCTCCAGCAGCGCCAGCGGATTGCCGGCCGCGTCGGCGAGCAGCCGCCGCCGCACGGCACCAGGAAGTCCAGGATGACGGGTGTCCAGCAGCGTCGCCGCCGCGGTGGGATTGAGCGGGCCGACCGTCCGCTCCGCCAGCCGTATCTCATCGAAGAGGCTCACCGCGCCGTCGTCCACGGCCACCATGAGTCGCACCGGTATGTCGACGATGCGCCGGGCGAGAAACCCCAGCACGGTCGCGCTGTCCTCGTCGAGCCACTGCACGTCGTCCACCAGCACCAGCGGGGGCCCGTCGGCGGCGATCTCACTCAACAACGTGAGCACGGCCGTCGCCGTGACTAAGGGAGCAGGCGGAGGCCCTGCTCCCCGGCCGAAGACGTGGGCGAGGGCGTCGCGCTGATCCCCGGGAAGGCGCTGCGCGACGTCCCGGACGGCGTACAACATCTGATGCAGCGCCGAATACTTCATCTGCGCCTCGAACGGCGCGCCGCTCGCGCGCAACACGCGCACCCCCACGGCCGCCGCACGGACAGCCGCCGCATCCAGCAATGCCGTCTTGCCCACTCCGGGGTCCCCCCGCAACAGCAGGCCCCGGCCGGCGCCGCCCGGGTCGGCCAGCAGCGCGTCGATCATCTCCAGCTCGAACGAGCGACCGAACAGATCGACCCCAGGAGGCCCGCCATCCGGTCGGCCGAAAGGTTCAGGAACGGTCACGGTGCAACCCTCTGCCCATGGACGAATATCCGGTGCTGACCACCGTATCCCGGATGAGGTCATCCGACTCATGCTCGGTCCCGCCACCCCATGCACCGTTGAGTGGTAGCTACCAACAACCGCCCTCAACGAAGCCTAGGAGAGGATCGTGCGTCTACTGATGATCGCGCCCCCTGGCGCCGGAAAGGGAACCCAGGGTTCCCGCATCGCCGCCCACTTCGGCATCCCGCACATCGCCACCGGCGACCTGCTGCGTAGCCATGTCCTGCGCGGCACCGATCTCGGCCGCGCCGTGCGGGACTGTCTCGACCGTGGGCGACTGGTGCCGGACCCCATCGTGCTGGAGATGGCCCGCCGGGCACTGCGGGCCGCGAAAATCGCCGGCACCGGCTACGTCCTGGACGGCTACCCGCGCACACCGGCACAGGCCTGGGCGGCATACCAGGTCGCGGCCGAACTCGGGATGACCGCCGAAGTCGCCCTACACCTGCGGGTCGATGACGACGAAGTGGTCCGTCGCCTGCTGGCGCGAGCCGCGACCGAGCACCGTGCCGATGACACCGAACCGGTCATCCGCCGGCGTCTGGCGCTGTACCACGAGGTGACCAAGCCGGTCCTCGAGTGGTACGCGGAGCGTGGCATCCTGCTCGCCATCAACGGGATGCGCACCATCGACGAGGTCACCGCCGACGCCATCAAGAACCTCGAAACGTTCGACGCCATGCCGGCAGTCACGCACGCACGCATCCGCTCGCCGCTCCCGCGACCGTGCGGGGTGTAGCGGCACTGGTAGGACAGCACGGAGAGTGACCTCAGCCGAGCCAGGCCGGAGCTTCCGCCGACGGATGCCCTGACCTGCTGCGCGCCTCGGCGCGGGCCACCGACGACGGGGGCACGTTCTGTCCACATCGAACATCTGCCGCCACATCCAGCCGAGTCGCCGCCGGCCATCGCGACCGCGAAGCGGGCCAGCTTCCACCGCGGGCATCGGCGCGACTCCAAGCAGACATCAGCCAGGTTGGACACGATGAATCACTCGCAGAACCAGAACGCCGGGGAACACCCCCGGCTCGCCGAAGCACAGGTCGCACTACGACGCATCGCCGTACTGGTCGCACACGGCGCAACCGAAGTCTCGATCTTCGACGCGGTCGCCGCGGAACTGGCCTACCTCGTCGACGCTGACCTGACCAACGTCATTCGTTATGAACCAGACGGAACAGTAACTATGCTCGCAGCCCGGGACTGGTCCGGCACACTGTTCCCGGTCGGTGTGAAGGTGCCGCTGGACGGCCAAAGTGTCGCGGCGCTGGTCTCACGCAGCGGCCGCTCCGCCCGGATGGACAACTACACGGACGCTCCCGGTCCGCTTGCCGCACTGATGCGCGAGCAAGGCGTCCGCTCCACCATCGGGGCCCCGGTCGTCGTGGAGAGGCACCTCTGGGGTGTCGTGACAGCGTCCATGACACGGGACGAGCCGTGGACCTTCAACGCCGAGATGCGCCTCACGCAGTACACCGAACTGGTCGCCATCGCCATCGCCAACGCCCAGGCCCGCGCCGACCTGGCGGCCTCCCGGGCACGCGCGGTGATCGCCGCCGATCAGGCCCTGCGACGCATCGAACGCAACCTGCACGACGGCGTCCAACAGCGGCTCCTCGCACTAGCGCTCGAGATCCGCGAGGCGGAGACCGGTATCCCGGGCGAGATGGCTGAGCTCCGCGAACGACTCTCAGCGATGGCCAGCGGGCTGACCGGCGTGCTGGACGACTTGCGGGAGATCTCGCGCGGCATCCACCCCGCGATCCTGTCCGACGGCGGCCTGCGGCCCGCGCTGCGCGCGCTGACCCGTCGCTGCTCCGTCCCAACAGACCTCAGCCTCGACCTCACCAGAAGGCTCCCCGAGCCCGTCGAGATAGCGGCGTACTACATCGTCGCGGAAGCACTCGCAAATACCATCAAACACGCAAACGCATCCGTCATACACATCGACGCCGAAGCCAGCGACAGCCGACTGTATCTGTCCGTCATAGACGACGGCATCGGCGGCGCCAGCCCAGCACGCGGCTCAGGACTCACCGGACTCACCGACCGGGTCGATGCGCTGGGCGGTACGATCACGATCAGCAGCCCCACCGGTCAAGGCACCAACCTTCGGGTCGTACTACCTCTCGAATGCGGTCACCCGAGCATCGCTGGCCTTGCTCGCCACCGGTGACCTGCTCATGCTCCTGCTCACGCCGACAACGCCCTCGCCGGGATGCTCTCAAGTTGATCTGGACGCGCCAGGTGCGATTCGTCGATACACGTCTCGATCGACGCGTCGCGGGTCCGGCCGTTGGGTCGGGCCGGCTCCATCGACAGTTCCGGCTATGACGCATCGTCGGCCCTCGGGGCGCGGCTGGGTACCACCGGCTCGGCCAGAGTCGCTTGCGCGACGGGTCAATCGGTGGGGGAAGCGGCGGCGCCACGATGTCGGCGAGGTGGGTGAGTCCTTCTCGGCGCAACATGCCGGCGAGGGTGGCGCTGCCTGAGTTGCCACTGTTTCGCAGCCGGATGAGCGCGGCTTCGGCATCCGTGTTGGCGCCCTGCCGGTGCAGGGCTGTGATGACGGCCCGCTGATCGATCACTGGTCGTCCGTCGACGGCGTGCCACAACAGGCGCTCGGCATCTAGGTCGTCGCCGACCTGGCGGAGGTTGCGGATGAGGACGGCGACCTCGTCGCCGCTGCGGACGCCGGCGACGCCGTGCTGGGACAATGCGTCGGCGTAGCTGTGCAGTCCAGCGGCGCGCAGCGATGCGAGCAGGATGTGGACTCGGTCGGTGCGGCAGGCGTGCAGTTGGGTGTAGAAGGCGTCGCGCTCGCCAGTGGCCGCGGCGACGACCTCGCCTGCGAACGGCTGTCCGGACCCGATGAGGTGTTCGATGGCTTCGGGTCCGTTGCGGGCGTGTAGGACTGCGGCTGGGATGGCGTGCATCGGCTCGACAGGTGGCCGCATCGCGCACCCCCGTGACCAGCAGCAACACTGATCACGCTACCCGCGGACACCATCGAGAAGGCCCAGTACGCGAGGTCGTCGCGCACTGGGCCCATTTCATCGCCGATACTTCGCGGCGGCATTCAACAGAGTGGCGCACGCCAGCACCACACCACCGAACGCTGCGAGGACCGTGGCCAGGATCGCGATGGCGCCGGTCGCGATGAGTGCGACCACGATGAACACCACGGTGGCCAGCACCGAGCCGATCAGGAACCACGGCTCGGTCGTGAAATGCGCCGGCCGCGGACGCGACGTCCGCGCAGGCTCACGCCAGGGGCTACCGCCCCCATGTACTGTTTGCACTTCGGAGGAACTCCTTAGCGGTTCGCAGCTGGCAGGGACAACTTCGTGCACGGGTCACCGGTGTCGAAGGCCGGTGGCCCGGCTGCGTCTCCGCATCCGTCTCCCAGGGCGCAACGGCTGGGGCTCGAAGTGCGTCTGGGCGATGACTCGCGCGGGAAGCAGAGGGCACCTTATCCGACGCGACCGCCGAAACATGCCGAGCCGGGGGTTACCGCCTAAAACGTGGCACCGGCTTCCTAAATTGCCCTGATTGGCGATACAAGATGAGGCGAAGCACGAGGCGCGCGCCCGGAGGGCCGACTCACCGTAGCCCGGATAGTCATGGCAGGTCAGGCGCAGGAAAACCGCGTCAAAGCTCAGGACCGATGGCGTTGACCAGATGTCCGACAGTTAGGACACGATCATGTTCGAGGTCCTCGTCATCTCTTCTCGTCCCACGGCGGCCGGCCCAGCGTCACCTGCTGTACCCGGCCACTCCGACTGGGTACAGTCGAGTCATCGCCGAGCAGCAGCCCGACGCCCGCGGCGACTACGTCGACGAGCGTGGCGTGCTCCTCACCGCCGCCGGCCGGGCCCGGATGCGCGCGAAGCTCGACGAGCTCGCCAACCGCTGGACGTCGGAAGAGCGGGAGGCGCGTTGTCAGGCCGTGCTGGCCCGGATCCTCGCCGCGTGATCGACGCGCAACTCACCCTCGACACTCCGCTGTTCTCGCCTGCGTCGCCGGGTCAACCGCACTGGGCGAGTTCTCGGTGAGGTCACCGAGGAGAAGCATCATTTCGCCGTGCCGGCACTGCGCCTGATCGAGGCCGGTCAGCAGCTGGATGCGGCGTCGTGGCCGATGCTTGATGTTCTGGCCCGGCAGCCGGCCGCGGTCGTCGTCGGCCCGGACGCCGGCGCGTGGAAGGCGCACGCCTCGGCGGCCGCCCTGTTCGGCAGTCCGGGCGGTCGGGTGGAAGCAGTAGTGGTGTCGGTCGCGAACCGGCCGCAACATGACGATCAGGTCGGGACACGGCGGGCGGCCGCCCGGGGCGCGGTACGATGGTTTGCGTGTCGTTTTGATCAGCTTCGGTCAGGATTGGTTTATTTGTCACGCAGCCTCTCGGCGGTTCCGCTCGCCATAGCCGCGGTGTTGGTAGTGCCGTCGGTGGGCTGGCCAGTTCAGAGGTGTTGTGCCCGTGGTGGTCGCTGTTCGTCGACGACGCAGGGCACTTCTCAGCCGCGTTGGTCGCGAAGCTTGCCTGTTGGGCGCCGTGGATCCCAGCTTCCCGCTCACGCTTGATTCGCTCGAGCGCATGTCGTCCCACCGAACCGTCCGACGCCCACAGTGACTGTTGCTGGCGGTCCACCCGACCCCGGTGATCAACCTGAGCACGCAGTGGTCCGGTTCGGCGGCGTTGAGTGCGCCGTCAGCGTGTGGCGCCGCCTGTTGGCGGGATCAGCGGCCAGGGAGTTGCGCTAGGGCGTCGAGGCTGCTGCACGCGCCGCGGCCGCGGCGGACCACACCGCCACGGCGATCGTGAGCGTCGCGGCGAGGATCAGGGCGGCGGCCTCGGCCGGACGCAGCAGCTCGAGCTGCGTGCCGAGCGTTGCAGCGGCGACGGGGACGCCGAGCTGCGCCGCGGCCAGGCCGCCGTAAGCGAACGGTTGGCCGGTCAGCCGCATTGCCACGTGGACCAGGACCGCACCCAGTCCGAGCGCCCCGGCGAGTACCGCCGACCGGAGATCCGCGGCGAGCGCCCGCACGTCGAGCGTCGCGCCCAGCCAGACGAAGAACAGCGGGCCCAGGAATCCCTCGGTCAGCGCGAACAGCTGCCGTGCCAGCCGCCGCGGTTCGCCGACCGCGGCGACCGCCAGCCCGAAGCAGAAGCCGGCGAGCAGGACCGAGACGTGTGCCGCCTGGGCAAGCGCCGCGAGCGCAAACAGGATGACGAGGTTGACGCGCATCTCGATGGCGAACTTGCGTCGTTCGGACACCCGGTGGACCCGGTGGCGCAGGCCCGACGCCTCAAGCCACCGCAGCAGCACGTACAGCACCGCCGTTGCCGCGAGGACCAGGCCAGCGCCGAGCGCCGCCCGGCCGACGTGCCGCGGGTCGATCGCGAGCGGCAGGGCCACGATGCACACAGCGTCGGCGATCGCGACCTGCGGCAGCAGCTGCAGCACCGCGTCGCCCGCCAGGCCGAGGCCGTCGACGATCGGCAGGATCAGCGCGGCCGACGACGACGCCATCAGTACCACGTAGAGCGCCGCATGCCCGGTGTGGAAGAAGAAGTTCGCGAGGAGTACCGCGGGAATGCACGCGAGCGCCGCGAGGCCCGCCACGCGCATGAGGCCGATCCGCAGGGCGCCGCGCAGGCGCAGGTCCCGCACCGGCACATGCGTCCCGGCCACGAACATCACCAGCGCGAAACCGATGTTCGCCAGGAATACGAACGTGCCGTCCCGGGCGTCGACGATGTCTGCGCCGGTCCGCCCGACCGCCACCCCGGCGACGAGCTCCCCGAGCACGACCGGCAGGTGCCAACGCCGCGGCAACGCCAGCAGCGGCCCCAGCAGCGCGACCGCGCACACCACCGCCAGACTGCCGATACTCATCCGATCACTATTGCGCACCGCCAGCCGCCCGACCGCCGGATCGGCCGGGCCGGGCGGGAGTCACGGCCGCTCCGTCGAGGTTCTCGGTGCCGGCCACCTGCGGCACCAGCGCGCCGCGTGTACCCTCGGCGATCACCTGCCCCGCGACGAGGACGAACGCGACGACCATGAGCGTCGGCAACGACCGCACGCCCGCCCTTGCCGACACGCGACCGGCAGCCCTTCCGAGCTGCCGCTGCCCGAAGGGACGCCACGTTCGCGATCAACGCGATCGAGGTTGGCGTTCGGTGCCGGCCGAGTGCCCGGTCGATGAGCGCCCGCATTCGCCTTGCTCCCGCCCTCGGACCGAACACCGCCGTGTCCGTCGTGGCGCACGTCATTTCTGGGGCGCGAGGTGCGCTGTTCCTGCTGTTCGGCTGCTACGGGCTCGGTGAACCTGCGGGCTTCAGCGGGTCGTGAATGGCACGTCGATGAGGAGTCGGATGTCGTGCTCCGGGCTGCTTTCGACGGTGGTCACGCCGCCCAGTGCCTCGACACGGTCGCGGATGCCGACCAGTCCGGGACCTGACGTCGCGTCCCGGGTCCGCATGCCGTTGATCTCGATGTGGAGCTGCAGCCGGCCGCTGCGCACGGACGCCTCGACGTTGACGAGGTTCGTATGGGGATGTTCGTCCGCGAGGGCGAGGGCTTCGGCAAGCATGTGATATGTGCCGGTCTCCACCCGCTCGTCCGGCCGGGCCGGCAGATCGAGGCTCGTCTCGACCGGAACCTTCGAGCGACGGGCCAGCGATCGGACCGCCGATGGCAGACCGCGCTGGGAGAGGATCGCCGGGTGTACGTCGCGGGCGATGCTCGCGAGGTCGTCCAACGCTGCGCTCATGCGGGCAGTCACCACGGATATCTGGGTGTGGAGTTCGGTGAGGTCTGCCGGTATCTGCGCGTCCAGCGTCTGCAACGCCCACAGCGACGCCGTCAACCGCTGCTGCGGTCCGTTGTGCAGCTTCCGCTCGATCGTGCGGCGGGTCTCGTCAGCGGCGAACATGATTCGCGCGCATGCCTCGGCGATGTCGGTGCGCGCCTGGTGGTCGGCGACCGCGGCCGCGACGAGGTCTGTGAACGGCGCGGCCCGGGACATGACGTCCTCGGGCAGTGCCTCCCGGCGCCGTGACATCAGCCGCAACACGCCCCAGGCGCGGCCGGCGACAAAGACTGGCATGTCGATCGCGACCTGCAGGCCGAAGCGGGCGGGTCGCTGCCATGCGGGTGCTGGGGCTCCGGGGTGGGTGAGACGGACTGCACGGCCGGAGCGCAGCATCTGGGCGGCCATGCCTTCCGGCTCGAGCCGGACCTGTTCGTCAGTGGGCAGATCCCACTGCTCGTGGCTCCACGTCGCCGCGATACTCGCGGTGCCGTCGCGCTCGAAGTGCAGCAGGTCGGCCAGGTCGGCGCGGAAGAGCGTGCCGGCCTGCTCGGTGACCGCGTCGAACACCTCTTCGGGTGGCTGCCCACCCGCGGCAAGCGTCGCCGCGCTACACAACGCTGACCGCTCGGCGACCTGCTCGGTCAGCCCCATCACCGTCTCGTTCAGCGTGTGCCGCCGCCGTGCCAACGTAGCGACCATGTCGTTGAACACGCGTTGGAACCGGTCGGTCTCCACAGGACCGTCCTCAGGCACCCGGACGTCGAGCTCACCATCGGCGACCCGGCCCGCAGCGGTCTCGAGCCTGCGCACCGAACCCGCGACCACTGTCACGCGGCGGCGCATCAGCACCAGGGCGACCACTGAGAACAACGGCAGTACCACCCCGGCGAGGATGCCCGCATTGCTGTGCGTCTCGGCCATCGCCCGATCCCGGACACTAGACCGGGCCACCCGTTCCATCAGACGGTCCAGGAGCGACCCGACCATGTCGGCGTGTCGCCGCGCCGCCAGCATGATCGCGTTCGGCACGGTGGCAGGACCACCGGAACGGCTCGCCGCCAGCGCCGGCGACAGGTAGTTCCTGAGGTACTCGCTCAGGTACCGACTGATCTGCCGGACCAGCGTGACCTCGACGGGGTCATGCGCGACGCTTCGTTCCAGTTCCCGCTCCCGCTGCGGAATGACATCCAGATTGCCGGTCAGACGCGTGCGGAACAGTTGGTCGCCGGTGACCGCAAGACCGCACCGGGCCGCCTCGGCATCCGTCACGAGCAACGCCAGCGCTGTCACAGCGGATCTCGCCCGGTCCTCGGCCTCTGCTGCACGCTCGGCCCGCCGGCGCTGATCGAAGGAGATGAACATCGTGCCGAGCGCGGCACAGATCGCCATCACGAACACGGCGGTGAGCACCGACGAGAATCTGGCTGGCCCGGGCACGGTACGAACGCCTCCTGTCGGATCCGGCGGTGCATCGCGATGCGGCTACCCCTCCCGGCAAGCCCCGCACACCGGGACGCCTCCGCCACCCCGGATCTCACTTCGTTCCCAACGGCCGCGCCCGGCACCGGCAGAACCGGCCGGTCCGGACGGCGGCACCGCCCAGAGCACCAAGATCGGCACGGACGAGCAGTCCGGGCTTCCAGTCACCAGATCGAACCTGGTCGGCATCCTGCTGCAAGGAGTGGCGGCGAGCGCTGCCGGGAAGATCGCTGCCGATCTCGCGTTCGCAGAAGGTCCGTGATCGGCAGTAGCCAAGCCCAGGCCAGCCACTGCCCAGAGGTGCCGGCCGGCCCGACGGCACACAGGCCTGATCAGCTCTGCGATCGAACAAAGACGACCTGGACGCTGCTCGCCGACGGCGAGGTCCGCGCCATCGGGGTCAACAACCTCATGGTCGACCACCCCACCGCGCTGCTCGACACGGCGCCGGTCGTACCTGCCGTGAACCAAATCGAGGTGCACATCCGTACTTCGTCCAGCGCGACGCGCGGGCCTTCGGCGCCGTGCACCCATCCCGTCGCCGGCGTGCTCGCCGTTCGGCGGCATCACGTTCTCCCGCGACGGCAAGCACACCAGCACCCTGCAGGACCCGGGCATCGGTGAGATCGCCAAAGCACACGGCGGAACACCGGCGCAGGAGATGCTGCGCTGGCATGTGCAACAGGGCCGGTCGGCCATCCCGAAGTCGACCGGCCCGGCCAGGAAGGCGGAGAACGTCGACGTGTTCGACGGCGAGCTCACCGGCGAGCAGCTCGCCGGTGAGCGACGGCCTCGACACCGGTACCTCAGCGGGCCCGAGCGCGCCGACATCACCCTCGAGACCTTCGGTGGCGAGATCCCCGAGGCCTGCGCCCCGCCTCGCTGTCCCGGCGCGAACCAGGACAGCGGAGCATCGGGGTCGCCGTCAGACGGCGGTCCTTCCGGCGTCGGCGGAGAGGGTCGCGCCGGTGATGTAGCTGGCCCGGTCGGTGGCCAGGAACACGATGACGTCGGCGATCTCCTCCGGCGACGCCAGGCGCCGCAGCAGGGTCGTCCCGGCGACCTGCGCCGCGCCGTCCTCGCCCATGGTGTGCATAACCATGTCGGTGCGGGTCGGTCCGGGTGCGACGGTGTTCACCCGGACGCCCGCCGGGCTGAACTCGGCCGCCCACGTCCGGGTCAGCGACTCCAGCGCGGCCTTGGTGGCGCTGTAGGTCGACAAGCCCGGCATGCCGATTCTGGCCGCCATCGTGCTGACGTTGACGATGCTGCCGGTGCCCCTGGCGGCCATGGCGGGTGCCAGGGCCGCGGTCAGGAAGTACGGGGCGCGCACGTTCGCGGCGACGGCCTGGTCGAACGCCGCGACGTCCTGCGCCGTCGTCGGGGCGACCGGGAAGAGCGCGGCGTTGTTGATCAGGATGTCGACGTCGCCGGTCGCGTCGGCCAGCCGGCGCAGCGAGTCGATGTCGGTCAGGTCGGCGGGGATGAACCGGGCACGGCCGCCGGCCTCGGTGATCGCCGTGACGAGCTGTGCACCACGGCCCGGGTCGCGGCCGGAGGCAACGACCTGGGCGCCGTTGGCCGCAAGCTGCCGTGCCGTCGCGCCGCCGATGCCGCCGGTCGCGCCGGTGACGAGTGCGGTCTTGCCGGTGAGTTCCATGTGTGGGCCTTTCTCGGAACCGAATGGGTTGCCTGGCCCACAATTCCTCGCCAAAAATGGGTTGTCCAGTCCAAAATCGGCTAAGGTGGCGGCCGTGACCGCGAAACGCCTCACCGCGAAGGGCGAGGCCACCCGCCGCCGGATCGTCGTCGCCGCCGCTCAGCTCATGTACGAGCGGGGCGTCACCGAGGTGACCCTCGACGACGTCCGCGCGGCCGCCGGCGTCAGCGGCTCGCAGATCTACCACTACTTCGCCGACAAACAGGCGCTGCTGATGGCGGTGATCGACCACCAGACCCAGGCCGTCATGGACCTGCAGGCGGGCCACCTCGACCGGCTCGACACCATGGCCGGCCTACGGGCGTGGCGCGACGCGCTGGTCGAGCACCAGCGGCGGCTGCAATGCCGCGGCGGATGCCCGATCGGCTCGATCGGCAGCGACGTCGCCGAGCACAACCCGCAGGCCCGCCTCGCGGTCGCCTCGGGCTACCTGCGCTGGGAGGCCGCTATCCGGTCCGGCCTGACCGCCATGCACCGGCGCGGCCACCTCGCCGGCGACCCCGACGACCTCGCGCTCGCCCTCCTCACGGCGCTGCAGGGCGGACTGCTGATGACCCAGATCCACCGCAACGTCCGCCCGCTGGAGGTAGCCCTGGACGCGATGCTGGAGCACGTCGCCGCGCTGAGCCGCTGACCAACCGCGGGCTTCGGCCCGCGCGCCGCTACCAGACGGTGCCCTCGTTGACCTGACGGCCACAGACGGTGGTCACCACGACGCGCACGCCGGCCGGCACATGACCGTGCAGCGCGACGAGCAAGGGGCTCGATCGGCGGCAGCGGCAGCGGCGTAACGACGTCGATGATCCGGCCCGCCAGGCCGGACCTGCTCGCGGACTATCTTGCCTTGACGCCTCGGCTGGACCTACCGGCAGCAGTGAGCGCCGGCCAGCCCAGCCCGACGGGCTGGGGTGGGCGGGCGCGGCCCCCACCGCGACGGCGTGAACACCCCCCTCCGGCACCCGGATCGGAAGAGCGGCGTGGAGGGGAAGAGGGTTAATGAGAAGGTGTAGTT
>NZ_JBEXCY010000093.1:0-15479 GCF_040605515.1 Dactylosporangium sp. NPDC005572
GGCCAGTCGGTGCATGGGCAGGCGCGCGGGTCAGCACGCGGGCGGGTCAGCTGGGCGGGTCAGGCGCGGAAGACGACGCGGTAGTAGGTCTCCGAGTGTTGTAGCGCCAGGAGTACGGCGCCGCGGACCTCGGCGTCCGGGCCCAGGACCGAGGCGCGGATCTCTACGCCGCGTAGCGCCGGGGCCAGGGCGTGTCGCGCCACCGCGGCGCGCAGTGGGTCCAGGAGTAGGTCGCCGATCGCGGCCAGGCCGCCGCCGACCACGACGAGAGCCGGGTTGTAGGCGTTGATCAGCCATGAGGCGGCCAGGCCCAGCCGGGTGCCCACGTCGGCGATGACCGCGGCCGCCAGGCGGTCGCCCGCGCGGGCGGCGGCCGTTACGTCGCGGGCGTCGAACGAGTCCTGGCCCGCCAGGGACGACGTGCCGCCGGCCGCCAGCGCGCGGTGCACGGCCCGCACGATCGCCGGGCCCGACGCCACCGTCTCCAGGCAGCCGACCTTGCCGCAGTTGCACGGCTCGTCGTTGCCCGGGACCGCGTTGTGGCCGATCTCGCCGGCCGTGCCGCCGACGCCGTGGAAGACCCGTCCGTCGGACAGTATCCCGGCGGAGAGGCCGGTTCCCGCGTACAACAGTGCCAGGTCGCCGGCGCGCTCGCCCGCGCCCTCCAGGTTCTCGGCGACGGCCGCGGCCTGGCCGGCGTTGTGGACGTAGACGGGCGCGTCGAGCTCGGCGGCCAGGATCTCGCGCACCGGGACGTCGCGCCAGCCGAGGTTCGGCGCGAGCAGGCACACGCCCGTGTGGAAGTCGGTGAGGCCGGGCAGCACGGCGCCGACCGCGGCGAGCCGGGCCGTCTCCAGGCCGGCGTCGGCGATCACCGCGCGGACCTCGGCGGCCACCAGGCGCAGCGCCTCGCCCGGGTCGTCGCGCGGGGTCGGCAGCTCGCGGCGGGCGACCTCCTCCCCCGCGGCGTCGCCGATCGCGATCGTGGTGCGCCGGGCGCCGATGTGCACGCCGGCGACGAGCTGCGAGCGGGCGTTGAACTCCAGCAGGATCGGCGGGCGGCCGCCGCTGACCGCGGTCGAGCCGGGGCCGATCTCGCGGACCAGGCCCTCGGCGATGAGCTCGTCGACGATCGCCGACACGGTCGGCTTGGCGAGGGTGGTCGAGCGGGCGATGCTCGCCCGCGACACCGGGCCGCCCTCCTTGACCAGTGCCAGGACCAGTGAGCGGTTCACCTCGCGCATCACGTTGTGGTCGGCACCGCGCCGCGGCTCTTCGGATCGCATAATCCGACAACGCTACCCCGGCGATCACCGATCGGCGGGCCGCCTACATTGGTATCGGACATTCAAGCCACCAGCCCGGCCGGAAAGGCAGGCTTCCACATGCACATCTCGGCACGCGGGGATTACGCGGTACGAGCCTCGCTGGGTCTGGCGTCGGCCTACCCCGCGGTGGTCTCGGCGGCAGGGCTCGCCGACGAGCAGGAGATGCCGCGCAAGTTTCTCGAGGCGGTGCTCGGCGATCTGCGCCGGGCCGGCCTCGTGCGCGGTCAGCGCGGCGTCGACGGCGGTTACGTCCTGACCCGCCAACCGTCGGAGATCATGGTCGGCGATGTGCTCCGCGCCGTCGACGGACCGCTCGCGGAGGTTCGGGGGGTCCGGCCGGAGGAGGCCATGTACTCCGGGACGGCCGAGCACCTGCAGCAGCTCTGGGTGGCGGTGCGCGCGGCGGTGCGCAACGTCCTCGACGAGGTCAGCCTGGCCGACGTGGTGCGCGGCCGGATGCCGGCGCACGTCCGGAAGCTCACGGCGGCGCCGCACGCCTGGCAGCCTCGCTGAGCTCGGGCAGGTCGCGCACGCCCAAGCGCGCTCGCTCGACGTGCTGAGCGGGCGCGCCGACCAGCCGGACCAGCGGCCGGCCGCGCCTATCCCCTGACGGTCGACTCGAAGCCGTCGGCGATCGTCGCCACGTACTCGGCGGCGGCCGTGCCGGCGTTCGCCAGCTCGGACTCGACGACCGCGAGGCCGGGCGTGACGGGCACGGCGCCGAGCTCCCCCAGCAGCTCCACCAGGTGCCGCTCGGTCGCGTCCGCCTGCGGGCGGACCCCGGCGGTCACCACGGTCACGGCGGCCACGTCCTTGAGCCCCTCGGCCGGGAGCTGGTCGAGCAGGACCTTGAGGACGCCGGTGTACGTGCCCTTGTAGGTCGGCGTGGCGATGACGAGCAGGCTCGCGCGCCGCAGCCGCCCGAGGGCGTCGGCGACGACGCCGTCGCCCGACTGCAGCAGCCGGGTGCCGAGCGCGGCCACGTCGATGGTGTGCGGCACGGGCTGGTTCAGCCGCTCGGCGAGCGCGGCGCCCACCTCCTCGGCCAGGTGCAACGTACGCGAGTGCGGGCGCGGGTTCCCGGAGAGCACCACGATCATGCGCCGATCTTATCCCCCAGTATTCCGATAGAAAATAGCGACAAACCCCACTCCCGGCGGCGCGCCGGCTCGGGAGTTGAGCGTGCGGGCCGGAAGCGGCGCACGGAGCCCGGCCATCGCGGGCGTCGGGCGCGGCCGGAGGTCGCGGGTTCTTGGGACGACGGCGATGGCAGCGTCCGTCGGGCCGGGACGAATGTCGCGGCCCGACGAGCGGTGCCTGGCGGGAGCGACGGTCGTCACTTGCCCGGACCCGAGTCCCGAAGAGGAACTAGACCCAGGCTCGCGGGTCGGCCACGAGGTCGCGGACGCGCTCGGGGAGCTCGCCGGTGACGACGTCCTCGATGGTGACCGTCTCCAGGATCAGGCGCTCGTTGGCGCGCAGGGCGATCCAGACGTCCTGGAGGGCCGCCGCCGCGCCGATGTAGCCGAGCTCCTCCGGGCGCTGGCCGCGGACGTTGGCCAGCGGGCCGTCGATGACGCGGATGATCTCGGCCAGGGAGATGTCGGCGGCCGGGCGGGCCAGCCGGTAGCCGCCCTCGGGGCCGCGCTGGGCGACCACCACTCCGCCGCGGCGGAGCTGCAGGAGGATGCTCTCCAGGAACTTCGGCGGGATCTGCTGCGCCGAGGCCAGGCGGTCGGCGGTCACGAGGCGCGTCTCGGGGTTCGCGGACGACGCGGCGGCCAGCTCGGCCACCGCTCGCAACGCGTAATCCACCCGGGCAGAAAGGCGCATACCGTTATCCTCCCACGCGCCGCAACAGGCCCTCCTGGACGGCTGTCGCGATATGCCTTCCGGTCCGGGTGAACATGCGGCCCGTGGCCAGGCCGCGGGCGCCGGACGCCGAGGGGCTCGCGCTGTCGTAGAGGAACCACTCGTCGGCGCGGAAGCTGCGGTGGAACCACATCGCGTGGTCCAGGCTGGCGCCCACGAAGCCGCCGGGGCCCCACACCGCGCCGTGCGTCGACAGGACCGCGTCCAGCAGCGTCAGGTCGGAGGCGAACGTCAGGGCGCACGCGTGCAGGAGCGGGTCGTCGGGGAGCTTGCCGTCGATGCGCATCCAGACGCGCTGGTGGTCCTCGGCCGGGCGGGCGCCGGGCGCGACCCAGCCGGACTCGCCGACGTAGCGCACGTCGATCGGGCGCGGGATCGTCGCCCAGATGTCCCGGCGGTCCGGGTAGCGCTCGAGCCGCTCGCCCAGCGTCGGGACCTCGTCCGGGGGCGGGACGTCCAGCGGGGCCGGCTCGTGGTGGTCGAGGCCCTCCTCCTCGCGGTGGAAGGAGGCCGACATGAAGAAGATGACCTTCTCGTGCTGGTACGCCACCGAGCGCCGGACCGAGAACGAGCGGCCGTCGCGGATGCGCTCCACGGCGTAGGTGATCGGCTCGGACGGGTCGCCGCCGCGCACGAAGTAGCCGTGCAGGGAGTGGACGTGCCGCGTGGGGTCGACGGTGCGGCCCGCGGCCACCAGCGCCTGGCCGGCCACCTGCCCGCCGAAGACGCGCTGGGGGCCGACCGGCGGGCTGATGCCCAGGAACCGGTCGTCCCCCAGCGCTTCCAGGTCGAGAAGGCGGACTAGGGCGTCCACCGCCGCCTGCCCGCTCACCAGCTCAGTCACCAGGACAATCTACGGAACTTCCGCGGATTCAGTCCTGTGAGAGTGCTCCCAGCTGGTGGACGCGCAGGGTGTTGGTCGAGCCGGGGGTGCCGGGCGGCGAGCCCGCCACGATGACCACGTCGTCGCCGGGCGCGAGCCACGGCAGGTCGACGAGGGCCAGGTCCACCTGCTTGAACATCTCGTCGGTGTGCTCCACGAACGGCACGTCGAACGTCTGCACGCCCCAGCTCAGCGCGAGCTGGTTGCGGACCGTCGGCTCCGGCGTGAACGCCAGCAGCGGCAGCTCGCAGTGCAGGCGGGCCAGCCGGCGCACGGTGTCGCCGGTCTGCGAGAAGGCGACGAGCGCCTTCGCCCCGATGTTGCGGGCGATGTTCGACGCGGCGCTGGTGAGGGCGCCACCCTTGGTGCGGGGGTCGTGCTGCAGGCGGGGCACGGAGAGCGAGCCACCCTCGGTGGTGGCGACGATCCGGGCCATGGTGGAGACGGTGAGGATGGGGTACCGCCCGACGCTCGTCTCGCCGGAGAGCATGACGGCGTCGGCGCCGTCGAGCACCGCGTTGGCGACGTCGGAGGCCTCGGCCCGGGTCGGCCGCGCGTTCTCGATCATCGAGTCGAGCATCTGGGTGGCGACGATGACCGGCTTGGCCTGCTCGCGGCAGAGCTGCACCGCGCGCTTCTGGACCAGCGGCACCTGCTCCAGCGGCATCTCGACACCGAGATCGCCGCGGGCCACCATGACGCCGTCGAACGAGTTGACGATCGGCTCGAGGGCGGCGACCGCCTCGGGCTTCTCGACCTTGGCCAGGACCGGGCGGCGGATGCCTTCCTCGTCCATGATCTCGTGCACGAGCTTGATGTCGTCGGGCGAGCGCACGAACGACAGCGCGATCCAGTCGGCGCCGAGCCGCAGCGCGAAGCGCAGGTCCTCGGCGTCCTTGTCGGAGAGGGCGGGCACGCTGACGGCGACGTTGGGCAGCGAGACACCCTTGTTGTTGGAGACGGGGCCACCCTCGGTGACGAGAACGGCGATGTCGTTCCCGGTCACGCCGGTCACCTCGACGGCCACCTTGCCGTCGTCGATGAGCAGGCGGTCGCCCGGCTTCACCTCTTGGGGAAGCTTCTTGTACGTGCAGGAGACCCGTTCCTTGGTCCCCACGATCTCGTCGCTCGTGATGACAGCGGTGTCACCGGTGCGCCACTCATGGGGGCCGTCCGCGAAGCGGCCGAGGCGGATCTTGGGGCCCTGCAGGTCGGCGAGGATGCCCACGGAGCGGCCGGCGGCAGCGGCGGCCTCCCTGACGAGGTTGTACACCGAGGCGTGATCCTCGTGGCTTCCGTGGCTGAAGTTGAGCCGCGCGACGTCCATCCCGGCGTCGACAAGGCCACGGATCCGCTCGGCCGAGGAAGTAGCCGGACCGAGGGTACAGACGATTTTGGCGCGTCGAGTCACACCATGAGGCTAGCGCTGTCACCGGGGAACCGATCAGGTGACCCAGGGTCACGCCATCAGTTGAGACGCCGTCCACCGCGCCTTTCCCTGATACTGGTCCGATGTCCACCACCCCCCGATGGCGTCAGCCGATGCGCGCCCGCGACAAGGACGAGCAGCACCGGGCCGCCACGCCGCTCGAACTGCTGTTCGACCTGTGTTTCGTGGTGGCGATCGCGGTCGCCGGGCGCCTGCTGCACCACTCGATCAGCGAGCACCACGTGGCCCACGGCATCGGCGCCTACCTGCTGGTGTTCTTCTCCATCTGGTGGGCCTGGATGAACTTCACCTGGTTCGCGTCGGCGTACGACACCGACGACGTGCCGTACCGGCTGACCGCCCTGGTGCAGATCGCCGGCGTGCTCGTGCTGGCCGCCGGTGTCGAGGACGCGTTCGACGGCGACTACGCCATCGTCACCCTCGGTTACGTGATCATGCGGGCCGGGCTGGTCACCCAGTGGCTGCGGGCCGCGCACGCCGACCCGGAGCGGCGCCGCACCGCGCTGCGCATGGCGATCGGCGTCAGCGCCTGCATGGTCGGCTGGGGGCTGATCCTGCTCACCCACGACACCCTGCACCTGGTGCTGTTCCTGGTGATGATCGGCTTCGAGCTGGCGGTGCCGATGTGGGCCGAGCGGCACGTCACCACGCCGTGGCACGCCCACCACATCGCCGAGCGGTACGGCCTGCTGTTCATCATCGTGCTCGGCGAGATCATCCTGTCGACCACCCTCGCGGTGCAGGCCGGCTTCGTCCAGGATCGCCTCTGGTGGGTGGCCGCCAGCGGCCTGGTCATCGTGTTCGCCTTCTGGTGGTTGTACTTCGACGAGCCCGCGCATCGCCGCCTGGTCGACAATCGGCATGCGTTCGTGTGGGGCTACGGGCATTTCGTGGTCTTCGCCTCGGCCGCGGCGATCGGCGCCGGGATCGCGGTCGTCGTGGACGACAAGACGTCGCGGCTGACGTCGAGCCTGGCGGTGGCGGTACCGGTGGCGATCCTCCTCGTCGCGCTGTGGGTGCTGCACCTGCGCCGCTCCTGGCTGCTACCCGGCGCGGCCGTCCTCGTGCTGGCCTCGACGCTCGCCGGCCCCGCGCTCGTGCTGGTCGCGATCATCATGGCTGCGCTCGTCGCGGCGTGGGTCGCCACTAGTCCCCGCCGGTGAACGCCTCGGCCCGGGCGCGGCCGTCGACGCTGTGGCTGAACACGCGCGAGTCGCTGTCGGTGGTGTGGGTCTGGCCGGTCAGCGTGGCGTGCAGCGGTGCCGCGGCCGTCATCTCGGCCCGCAGGCGCGGCAGCGCGGCCGGGTGCGCGTCGCGCAGCCAGCCGACCATGTGCTCGCGGACGAAGCAGCGCAGGTCCCACAGCTTCGGCGCGTCCTCGGCGCTCACGAGGGCGCGCAGCTGCATGGCGTTGCCCGTCGCCTCGACGACCTGGAGCACCGACACGCGGCCGTCCCAGAGATCGGTCGACTCCAATGCGCGGCGCAGCTCCTCGCGCATCTCCGGTACCGGCAGCCACCAGTCGACGTCGAACATCACCGAGCCGAGCAGCGCGGCCTCCGTTCGCGTCCAGTTCTCGAAGGGCTTCTCGGTGAAGTAGGACGTCGGCAGGATGAGCCGGCGGTCGTCCCACACGTGCACCACCACGTACGACAGGGTGATCTCCTGGACGCGGCCCCACTCCTTCTCGACGATGACCACGTCGCCGAGCCGCACGGCGTCGCTGAACGCCAGCTGGAGCCCGGCGAAGAGGTTCCGCAGCACGCTCTGCGCGGCCAGACCGGCGATGATGCCGGCGAAGCCGGCGCTCGCGAGCAGGCTGGTGCCGATGATCCGGGCCTGCGGGAACGTCATGAGCATCACCCCACCCGCCAGCACGGCCACGATGGCCACCGTCACCCGCCGGACCATGACGATCTGGGTGTGTACCCGCCGCGCCGTCCGGTTGTCGGGCACGTCGGTGCGGAACCGCGACAGGGCCGTCTCCTCGGCGACCAGCATCAGGGCCGCGATCAGCCAGGCCACGGCGGCGATGATGATGAGCTGGTCGGCGTGGAGGAAGGCGTCGCGCCACTTGGCGTGGTCGGCGACGTCGCGGATGGAGAAGTACACCGCGCACAGGACGACGACGAACTGCACCGGCCGGTGGGAGCGGTTGGCGAGCTCGGTGAAGATGGGCGAGGTGCGGCCGAGCTTGTGGATGGCGCGGTGCAACAGTTCCACCGCCAGCAACCCGAGCAACGCGGCAACGAGCGCGAGGCCGAGCGGCGCGAGCGTGTCGATGAGCGTCTCCTGCATTCGCACCGCGTTACCCCGACCGGGTGATGCCCACACGCGGTCATGAGGTGAGGCACATAGCCACCGTCCGCCGCCGCTGCTATTCGGACAAAACGCCGCGTGATGTGGGCTGCGGCCGCAGCTTCATGATCGTGGGAAACATCTGGCTGCCCTGGCAACCAGATGTTTCCCACGATCATGAGCCCGGGCAACGACGGCGACGCGACGCGGCTGTTCGGTCGATCGACCGACCGATGGCCGGGTGGGCACGCGGCCCGAATGCCGGCGACGGGCGCCCTCTTCAGTCGGTCGGTCGACCGACCGACTGATGGCACAAACAATGAGTCGGTCGACCGACCGAACACGCGACGGGGCTTCGGTCAGTCGACCGACCAAGAGGCCGCGACCCGCCGCGACAACCGACCGACGGAACCGACCGACCGGCACGACCACCACCGACCCACAGCCGGAACGTCGGTCGGTCGACCGACCGAATGATCGGCAGATATCCCGGTCGGTCGACCGACCGAAACGCCACAATCCCACCGGGGGCCAGCCGGCCGACGAACCGCCGGGCCATCGCCAACACACGCCAACAGTCCGGTCGGTCGACCGACCGAATGACCGGCGGGCACTTCCGGTCGGTCGACCGACCGAAGCCATGGCCAGCGGAAATTCCGGTCGGCCGGCAGACAGACGGCACAAACAATGAGTCGGTCGACCGGCCGAGCACACGGCGCGGGCTTCGGTCGGTCGACCGACCGAAACGCCCACGATCCCACCGGCCAGCCGGCCGACGAACCAACCGGGCCACCGCCAACGCACGCCACGAGCGTCGGTCGGTCGACCGAATGGCCGGCGGGCAGTTCTGGTCGGTCGACCGACCGACGGCACGAACGATGAGTCGGTCGACCGACCGAACACACGGCGCGGGCTTCGGTCGGTCGGCCGAGTGGTCGCTCTCGGACTGCGCCTCAGGCGGACAGGGCCACAGCAGACGGGTCGACGGGCGACGGCAGCGTGCCGTCGCCGCCCAGGTAGGCGTGGATCGACGCGGCCGCCGCGCGGCCCTCGGCGATCGCCCACACGATGAGCGACGCGCCGCGGTGCATGTCGCCGGCCACGAACACGCCGGGCGCGGTGGTCTGCCAGTCCGAGCCGCTGTCGATGCCGCCGCGGCGGTTGCGGGTCAGGCCCAGCGACGACAGCAGCGGGCCCTCCTCCGTCCCCTCGAAGCCGATCGCCAGCAGGACGAGCTCAGCAGGGTACTCCCGCTCGGTGCCCTCGACGACGGAGACGGTACGCACACCGTCCACTCTGGACACCTGCACCTCGGCGATGCGGATCGCGCGGAGGTTGCCGGTGGCGTCGCCCTCGAAGGACGTGACCGCGACGGCGAACGCGCGCTCGCCGCCCTCCTCGTGGGCCGGGTAGTTGCGCAGGATCCACGGCCAGGTCGGCCACGGGTCGCGCGACTCGTCGCGCTCCTCGGGCGGCAGCGGGTACTGGTCGAGCTGCAGCACCGACGCCGCGCCCTGCCGGTGGGCGACGCCCAGGCAGTCGGCGGCGGTGTCGCCGCCGCCGATGATGACGACGTTCTTGCCCTCGGCGGTCAGCGACGGCGCGGGCAGCCTGCCGGCGACGACCCGGTTCGACTCGACCAGGTGCTCCATCGCGAGGTGGATGCCGCGCAGCTCGCGCCCCGGCGTCTCCGGCGTGTCGCGGCTGGCGAGCGCGCCGCAGGCCAGCAGCAGCGCGTCGTGCGACGCCCGCAGGTCCTCGACGGAGACGGTGACGCCGACGTTCACGCCGGTCTTGAAGCGCACGCCCTCGGCCCGCAGCTGCTCCAGCCGCGCGTCGACGTGGAGCTTCTCGAGCTTGAAATCGGGGATGCCGTACCGCAGCAGCCCGCCGATCGCGTCGTCCCGCTCGTACACCGTGACGTCGTGCCCGGCCCGGGCCAGCTGCTGGGCGGCGGCCAGGCCGGCCGGGCCGGAGCCGACGATGCCCACGCTCCTGCCGGAGCGCTCCGGCGCCGGCCGCGGCGTGACCCGCCCGGCCGCGACCGCGCGGTTGATGATCTCGACCTCAACCTGCTTGATCGTGACCGCCTGGCCGCCCGCGATGGACAGCACGCAGGCCGCCTCGCAGGGCGCGGGGCACAGCCGCCCGGTGAACTCCGGGAAGTTGTTCGTCGCGTGCAGGGCCTCGATCGCGAAGTCCCAGTTGCCGGTGCGGACCAGGTCGTTCCAGTCCGGGATCCGGTTGCCCAGCGGGCAGCCGTCGTGGCAGAACGGGATGCCGCAGTCCATGCAGCGCGTCGCCTGCTCGGTGATGAGCTCGTCGGACGCCGGCGGGTAGACCTCGCGCCAGTCCTGCAGCCGCACCGGCACCGGCCGGCGGGCCGGGAGCCGCCGCTCGTACCGCAGGAAACCGTTCGGGTCAGGCACGTGCCACCTCCATGACAGCCGCATCCACATCGCGGCCGGCAGCCTCGGCGGCCCGCATCGCCTCCATCACACGCTCGTAGTCGCGTGGCATGACCTCGGTGAACTCGCTGAGCGATTCGTCCCAGTTCTCCAGAATGCGGGCAGCCACCGCGGAGCCCGTCTCCGCCAAGTGCAGCGCAACGAGCGAACGAAGCGCAGCCGGTGAAGAGACCGGCCGCAGGTCGACCAGCTCCGCGTTCACCAACGAACGATCCAGCCGCCACACGTAAGCGACGCCACCCGACATGCCGGCCGCGAAGTTGCGGCCCGTCGGCCCGAGCACCACGACCGTGCCGCCGGTCATGTACTCGCAGCCGTGGTCGCCCACGCCCTCGACGACGGCGGCGGCGCCGGAGTTGCGCACCGCGAACCGCTCGCCGGCCCGGCCCCGCATGAACAGCTGGCCGCCGGTCGCGCCGTAGAGCACCGTGTTGCCGCCGATGATTTGCTCCTCGGCGACGAACGGCGCGGACTCGTCGGGCCGCACGATGAGCCGGCCGCCGGACAGGCCCTTGCCGACGTAGTCGTTCGCGTCGCCGATCAGGCGGAGGGTGACGCCGCGGGGGACCCACGCGCCGAACGACTGCCCCGCGGTGCCGCGCAACGTAACGTCCACCGTGTCGTCGGGCAGGCCCGCGCCGCCGACCCGGCGGACGATCTCGCCGCCGAGCATGGCCCCGACGGAGCGGTGCTCGTTGCGGACCGCGAGCTTCAGCTTGATCGACTCGCCGGCGTCGAGGGCCGGGGAGACCGCCGCGATGAGCTGGTTGTCCAGCGCCCGCTCCAGCCGGTGGTCCTGCTTGGTGGTCTGCCGGCGGGCGGCGTCGTCGGCCAGAGGGGGAACGTGCAGCAGCGGGGTGAGGTCGAGCCCGCCGGCCTTCCAGTGGTCGACGGCCGTGCGGACGTCGAGCAGCTCGGTGTGCCCGATCGCCTCGTCGAGCGTGCGGAAGCCCAGCTCGGCCAGGTAGCCGCGAACCTCCTCGGCCATGAACCAGAAGAAGTTCTCGACGAACTCCGGCGAGCCGGTGAACTTCTTGCGCAGCGCCGGGTTCTGCGTGGCGATGCCGACCGGACAGGTGTCCAGGTGGCAGACCCGCATCATGATGCAGCCGGAGACGATGAGCGGCGAGGTCGCGAAGCCGAACTCCTCGGCGCCGAGCAGCGCCGCGATGACGACGTCGCGGCCGGTCTTGAGCTGGCCGTCGACCTGGACGCTGACCCGGTCGCGCAGCCCCGACAGCAGCAGCGTCTGCTGCGTCTCGGCGAGGCCGAGCTCCCACGGCGTGCCCGCGTGCTTGAGCGAGTTGAGCGGCGACGCGCCGGTACCACCGTCATGTCCCGAGATCAGGATGACGTCGGCCTTCGTCTTGGCCACGCCCGCCGCGACCGTGCCGACGCCGACCTCGGACACCAGCTTGACGTGCACGCGGGCGGCCGGGTTGACGTTCTTGAGGTCGAAGACGAGCTGGGCCAGGTCCTCGATCGAGTAGATGTCGTGGTGCGGCGGCGGCGAGATGAGCCCGACACCCGGCGTCGCGTGGCGGGTCTTGGCGATCCACGGCCACACCTTGTTGCCGGGCAGCTGACCGCCCTCGCCGGGCTTCGCGCCCTGGGCCATCTTGATCTGGAGGTCGTCGGCGTTGACCAGGTACTCGGTGGTGACGCCGAACCGGCCGCTGGCGACCTGCTTGATCGCGGAGCGGCGGCGCGGGTCGTGGAGGCGGTCGACGTCCTCGCCGCCCTCGCCGGTGTTCGACTTGCCGCCGATGTTGTTCATGGCGATGGCGAGCGTCTGGTGGGCCTCGGCCGAGATCGAGCCGTAGGACATCGCGCCGGTGGCGAACCGCTTCACGATCTCGGTCGCCGGCTCCACCTCGTCGAGCGGCACGGCCGGCCGCACGCCGTGGCGCAGCTCGAACAGGCCCCGCAGCGACCCCGCCTTGCCCGCGAGCTCGTCGACCTTCGCGGTGTACTTCTTGAAGACGTCGAACTGGCCGGACCGGGTCGCGTGCTGGAGCAGGAAGACCGTCTCCGGGTTGAACAGGTGCAGCTCGCCCTCGCGGCGCCACTGGTACTCGCCGCCGACCTCGAGGCGCCGGTGCGCGCGCTCGGCGTCGTTGGCCGGGTAGGCGCGGGCGTGCCGGGCCGCGATCTCCGCGTGGATCTCGGCCAGGCCGATGCCGCCGATCTTGCTCGGGGTGCCGGTGAAGTACCGCTCGACCAGCCGCGGGTCGAGCCCGACGGCCTCGAAGACCTGGGCGCCGCAGTACGAGGAGACGGTCGAGATGCCCATCTTGGACATGATCTTCAGGACGCCCTTGCCGAGCGCCTTGACGTAGTTGTGGACCGCCTTCTCCGGGTCGAGGCCGGGCAGCGCGCCGGTGGCGATGAGGTCCTCGGCGCTCTCGAAGGCGAGGTACGGGTTGACCGCCGACGCGCCGAAGCCGACCAGGACGGCGACGTGGTGCACCTCGCGGCAGTCGCCGGACTCGACGACCAGCGACACCTGCGTGCGGGTCTGCTCGCGGACCAGGTGCTGGTGCACGGCCGCGGTGAGCAGCAGCGACGGGATCGGGGCCAGGTCGGCGGTCGAGTCGCGGTCGGACAGCACCAGGATGCGTACGCCGTCCTCGATCGCCTCGGACACCCCGCGCATGATCTCGACCAGGCGGCGCTTGAGGCCGACCGCGCCGTCGCGCACCGGGTAGAGCCCGGAGACCCGGACGGCCTTGAATCCCGGCAGGTCGCCGTCGTCGTCGATGTGCAGGAGCCGGGCGAGGTCGTCGTTGTCGATCACCGGGTACGGCAGGGCGATCTGCCGGCAGGACGCCGGGCCCGGCTTGAGCAGGTTGCCCTCGGGGCCGATCGTCGCCGAGACGCTCGTGACCAGCTCCTCCCGGATCGCGTCCAGCGGCGGGTTGGTGACCTGCGCGAAGAGCTGGGTGAAGTAGTCGTACATCAGGCGCGGCCGGGTCGACAGCACGGCGACCGGCGTGTCGGTGCCCATCGAGCCCAGCGGCTCGGCACCGGCGCGGGCCATCGGGCCGACGAGGATCTTGAGCTCCTCCTCGGTGTACCCGAACGTCTGCTGGCGCCGCTGCACCGAGTCGTGCGTGTAGACGACGTGCTCGCGCTCCGGCAGCTGGTCGAGCTCGATCAGCCCGGCGTGCAGCCACTCCTCGTACGGCTCGGCGGCGGCCAGCTCGGCCTTGATCTCGTCGTCGGTGCGGATCCGGCCGGCGGCGGTGTCGACGAGCAGCATCTTGCCGGGCGCCGAGCGGCCCTTGGCGACGATCGTGGCCGGGTCGAGGTCGAGCACGCCGGCCTCGCTGGCCAGCACGACCAGGCCGTCGGCCGTCTGCCACCAGCGGCCCGGGCGCAGGCCGTTGCGGTCGAGCACCGCGCCGACGACCGTGCCGTCGGTGAACGCGACGCTGGCCGGGCCGTCCCACGGCTCCATCAGGCAGGCGTGGAAGCGGTAGAACGAGCGGCGCAGCGGGTCCATCCGCGGGTCGTTCTCCCAGGCCTCCGGGATCATCATCAGTACCGCGTGCGGCAGGCTGCGGCCGGCCAGGTGCAGCAGCTCCAGGGCCTCGTCGAAGTTCGCCGAGTCCGACGCCTCGGGCGTGCAGATCGGGAACAGCCGGCGGATGTTGCCGGGCAGCTGCTCGGTGGACAGCAGCGCCTCGCGGGCGGCCATCCAGTTGCGGTTGCCGCGGATCGTGTTGATCTCGCCGTTGTGGGCGATGATCCGGTACGGGTGAGAAAGCTCCCAGGACGGGAACGTGTTGGTCGAGAAGCGGGAGTGGACCAGGGCGATCGCCGAGGTCACGCGCTCGTCCGACAGGTCGGGGAAGAAGCTCACGACCTGGTCCGGCGTGAGCATGCCCTTGTAGGTGATCGTGCGGGACGACAGCGACGGGAGGTACAGCTGAATCCCGCGCTCACGCGTCTCGCGCTCGGCCTGCTTCCGGACGCAGTAGACGACCCGTTCGAGCTCCAGGCCCGACAGCGCCTCGCCCGGCGAACCCAGCCGCTCCGCGCTCACGAACACCTGGCGGATGCGCGGCATGGCCGTCAGCGCGGTGGCGCCGAGGTCGGTGGCGTCGGTGGGAACGTCCCGCCAGCCGAGCACCTGGGCGCCCTCGACCAGGGCGTACTTCTCCAGGACCCGCATCGCGCGCTCGGCGGCGGCGTCGTCGGTGGGCAGGAACGCCAGGCCGGTCGCGTAGGAGCCCACGGGCGGCAGCGCGATGCCGGCCACCTCGCGCAGGAACGCGTCGGGGACCTGGATCATGATGCCGGCCCCGTCGCCGGTGTTGGGCTCGGCGCCGCGAGCGCCCCGGTGGTCCATGCGCCGCAGCGCCGACAGGCCCTTGAACACGACGTCGTGCGACTTACGACCATGGATGTCGGCCACGAAGGCCACCCCGCACGCGTCGTGCTCGAAGGCAGGGTCGTAGAGGCCCTGCTGCTGCGGTCCGGGGTAACCCATCGGGCCTCCTGACGTCATCAATTGCGAATCGGGACAACGTCGGCCCTTAGGAGCGGTCTTGCCAGTGTACGCGAAGAGCGGACGCAATTTGCACGGTCGTGCCCGACTTTGGTCGGCGGCAGGACCGGGGCGCCCGCTGTTGACGTTGGCGACCAAAGTACCGTCTGTCGCCTGACCGACCTACAGCGCGCGCTCGTGAGAAATCCCACGAGCTGCTGGGACGGGCCGCGAGGACCGCGTTATCGAACTGGAACGCAACGCGGACCGTCTGGAACCCGTCCAAGGAGCGGATGGCTCCCACCGTCCGTTACTTCCTACGATGATGCACGGCAAGATCCCACCATCCACCGCCTGAACGCGACGCGGTCCCGATCGCGTCGCGCACCGGCGCGTGGAGCTGTGGGTTGGGAGCCCCACGAACCCGCGGGAACTTCCTACGATGTGCACAGCAAGATCCCACGTCAGACTCCGATGCGTCGCCCAGCGAAGCACCGGGGTCCTGGGGTGGGCACCCCCACCTCCAGTGCGTCGCCCAGCGGCGCGCAGGGGGTTGGGGGTTGTGGGGTGGGCACTCCCGCCTCCGATGCGTCGCGCAGCGGCACAGAGGGGGTTGTGGTGGGCACTCCCACCTCCGATGCGTCGCGCAGCGGCACAGAGGGGGTTGTGGTGGGCACTCCCACCTCCG
>NZ_JBEXCY010000093.1:15575-25943 GCF_040605515.1 Dactylosporangium sp. NPDC005572
TCCGATGCGTCGCGCAGCGGCACAGAGGGGTTATGGAGTGACCACCGACGCCTGGTGCGCCGCGCAGCGGCGCATGGGGGGTGTGGGGTGGGAACCCCTCACAAAGCCGCGGGCGAAGCCCGGGGAGCTAGAAACTGAACGCTGTGGCACAAACCAGGGATACACCGGCTTTGAAATCGGTGCATGCTCTAGCCCAACGAAGGAGGTGTGGACATGGGAGTCTCCGCACGCGCACTGGCCACGATCGCCGCTCTCACCAGCGTGATCGCCCTATCTGCTTGCAGCTCTGACGAAAAGCCCAAGTGGACCGGCGCCGATGGCAGTGCCGGCGGCCCCTCGGCTTCCGCGTCCGCCGAGCTGCCTCAGGCAACCTTTGCCGCGCCCGCCGACGGCGCGACCAACATCTCCACCGCCGCCGAACTGGCACTGCAGACGAGCCCTGGCGCGAACGCCACGGTGACGCTGACGGACGCCGCCGGCGGGACGGTGCAGGGTGGGTTCCGCACGGACGGGGCGTCCTGGGTCCCGGCGACGCAGCTCAAGTACGGCACGCAGTACACGGCAACCGTGACTTCGGCCGGCGACAGCGCCGGCAAGAAGATCACGTTCACGACCATGGCGAAGCCCGGCAAGACGGTCAACGTCTCCACGGCGCTGTCCGACAACAAGGTCTACGGCGTGGCCATCCCGGTCGTCGTCCGGTTCGGCTCCAGCGTTCCGCAGGAGCTGCGGGCGAACGTCGAGAAGCGGCTGCTGGTCACCAGCGACCCGCCGCAGATCGGCACCTGGTACTGGTTCAACGGCGGCGAGGTGCACTACCGCCCGAAGGAGTACTGGCAGACCGGCACCAAGGTCACCGTCCGGCTGGCCACCGGTGGGCTCCAGCTCACCAAGACCGGCTACGGCAGCAAGGACGTCTCGCTGCACTTCACCATCGGTGACAAGATCATCATGACCACCGACGACAAGACGCACCACATGACGGTGGAGAAGAACGGCGAGGTCATCAAGACCATTCCGGTGAGCCTCGGCAAGGCCAAGACGCCATCCTCCAGCGGCGCGATGGTGGTCATGGACAAGCAGCAGTCCGAGCTGTTCGTCTCGACCGACCCGTCCGACCCGTACCGTGAGACGGTGTACTGGACGCAGCGCACGACCAGCGGCGGCGAGTACATCCACTCGGCCCCGTGGTCGGTCGGCGACCAGGGCAAGCGCAACGTCTCGCACGGCTGCACCAACGTCTCCGAGGCCAACGCGAAGTTCCTCTTCAACCTGACCAAGATCGGTGACGTCCACATCGTCAAGGGCACGCCCCGCAAGCTGGCGTGGGGCAACGGCTGGACCGACTGGGACAAGCCGTGGAGCGAGTACGTGAAGGGCAGCGCCCTGCCGCCGCCGGCGGAGACGGCCGCGGCCGACCCCGGCGCCTCGGGCAGCGCGTCCCCGAGCGTGACCGCCTCCCCCAGCGCCTGACCGACAGCGCAACCGAGCGGGGCCGCCGGCCTGCTCCCGGGTTCCGATCCGGGGCAGACAGCGGCCCCGCTGCCGTTGCAGGATGTCTGCCGTGCTCACCTGGATCGATCCCGAGCTCGCCGGCCCCGACCTGGTGCTCCTGGGCGTCCTGACGCTCGTCCCGATCGTGGTCGCGATCCGCACCGGCCCTCGGCAGTACCGCCGGATCCTCGAACAGCTGGCCGGCCGGCCCAACGGCCTGGTCCGCCTCATGCGCCGCGGCGCGGTCGTCACCTGGCTGCTCACGTTCGCCGCCCTCGCCATCGTCGGCGGCGCGCCCGGCCTCACGCTGACCCACGTCGGCCTGGCCGGCCTCGACGCCGCCGGCGCGGCCCTCACCGTCCTGGCCGTGCTGGGCTTCGCCGGCGTCCAGCTGGGCGGCGCCTTCCAGGCCGCCCGCCGCCGCGCGGCCGGCGGCCGGGTCCGCGGCGAGGCGCTCCAGCGGCAGGTCGCGCTCCTGTACCCGCGCACCGCCCGCGAGCGCGCCTGGGCGGCTGTGCTCTCGGTGAGCGTGGGCGTCGGCGAGGAGGTCTTCTTCCGCGGCCTGCTCATCGCGGCGGCTGTCGGCGTGGGCCTGCCGGTGTGGGCGGCGATCGTGCTGCCGGCGGTCCTGTTCGGACTGCAGCACCGGTACCAGACCTGGCGCGGCGTCGTCTTCAGCACGGTGTTCGGCCTGCTCATGACGCTGCTCTACGCGGCCACCGAGCGCCTGTGGACCCCGATCGCGGTGCACGCCGCCTGGGACCTGATGGCCCTGCTGGTCGTCCCGCGGGTCCTGGCCGCCCACGAAGCGACGGCCTCCGACGGCCTCCGGCCGCGTCCCGCAGTCCTTGATCCGACCGCCGCGGCGGCCCCGGTCCCCGCCGATCCGCCGGTCCTCTCCGCCGCCGAGACCCTGGCTTCACCTGCGGGTTTGCCGCGGCTGCGGTCCGCCGCCCCCGAGTGAGCGGAGGCATCGACGAGCGCTAGCCTCCCCGCATGGCTCTCGTCCGACGTACCAACGTCCTCGGCTCCAACCCCAACCGCGTCGTGGCCGCGGCCACGGTCGCCCCGGCGCCGCAGGCCGTCGGCCGCGCGCAGGTCCCCCAGCCGGGCTCGATCCCGGCCCAGCCCGGCCCGATGGACCCGGGAGCCGCCGCCGCGGCCGCTCCCGGCATCGTGGAGGGCGAGGTCGGCGCCGCCGTCGCGGTCGCCGGCGGCGAGATGCCCACCCCGGGCGGGGAGGCGGCCGCGGTACCTCCGCAGCAGGCGAGCATCGGCGCACTCATCTCCGCGTTCCTGCTCGTCGCGGCGGGCGGCGCGGTCTCGTGGGCCTTCTACCACTACAAGATCAACGCTGCCGCGATCCGCCTGCCCGACGCCACGACGATCTTCGCCGCGCTGTTCGCGTTCGCGACCGCGGTCGAGCGGGTCCTGGAGCCGTTCGCCCGGTTCATGCCGGGCCGGCACGCCCGCGGCGAGCTGGAGAAGGCCGTCGCGAACATGGCCAACAAGTACCACGACGCCACCCTCGACGACCTGATCCAGGTCGCCCACGCCAAGTCGATGGTGGAGAAGGGCCGCGCCAGCCGCGGCCTGGTGTCGTGGGGCATCGCCACGGCCCTGGCCACGGTGGCCTCCTCGGCCGGCGGCCTGTACCTCCTGCACGCCATGGCGGGCGACGGCTGGAACGGCATCCCGGTCTGGGCCGACGCCATCGTGACGGGCATCGTGGTCGGCAGCGGCACCAAGCCCCTGCACGACGTAATCAGCAAGGTTCAGAAGAACAAGGAGAAGTCCGAGGACGCCACGGCCTGACACCGCGCCGCGGACTACAGCACCAGCAGGCCGTCCGTCTGTGAGCTCTGGGCGAGGGCCGACAGCGCGGCGTCCGGGTCGACGTGTGGGAGGTACGGCAGGTCGTACGGGTGGCCGCGCAGCGCCTGGGTCGCGTGGTGGGCCGGGACCATGCCCGACGGGTACGCGCGGGCGCACCGGCGGTCCACCAGGCCGTGGCGGGTCGCGAAGCCGGCCACGGCCTCCCACTCCGACAGGTGGGCCACCGTCGGCAGCGGCATGCCCGGCGGCTCGGGGAAGACGTCGACGGACGTGAACGGCTCGCTGCCCGCCAGCCACCACGTCAGCGAGCGGACCGCCGAGCGCAGCGGGTACTCGGTCCAGTACGGGACGAGGCCGGCCCGCAGGACGTGCCACGGGTCGAGGAGGCGGCCGCACTCGACGGCGAGGCGGTTGCCGGTGCGGTCGCCCTCGCGGAGCCATTCGCGGTACAGGTCGGCGACGGCGCCGCTGAGCACGTCGGGGTGGCGGTAGAGGACCTGGCGGACCGGGTGGCTGTGGGCGGTGGCGTACCGGCGCAGGTCCTCGACCAGGCCGCGGTCCACGCAGCGCTCGCCGTCGCTGTCCTCCGGGTCGCCCTCGCCGGAAATGCCGGGGTCGCCGGTGTCGCTTCGGTCGTAGTAGTCGCCCGGCGTCAGGCCGCTGGCCCGGCTGCCGAGCTGGAACGTGTAGCCGGCGCCGCCGGGCACGGTCAGCCAGCGGCTCACGTCGCGCACCATGATGACCGGGGCGTCGGGCGTGAGGCGGTCGGCGACGAACTCGCGGTACGCCGGCGGGAGACGCTGCCAGCGGACCACCGCGTAGGCGGCGGTCGTGCCGGACCAGCCCCGCCACACGGGGTCGTAGACCTGCCGGACGGTCACGTCGGGGTTCGCGTCGAGGATGTCGCGGGCGTGCCGCAGCCCGTCGGCGGTCGGCTGTTCACCGGCGGCGACCTCCGGCGTCGGCACCTCGAACGCCACCGGAAGCCAGGGCACCCCGAGGGCGAGCGCGAGGTGCACGGCCGCGCCGTGCGGCGAGCCCAGCACCACGCCGCTGTAGCGCCCACCCGGGAACTGCCCGACCAGCCACTCGGCGACGGCGGCGGCGTTGAGCTCGCGCTTGGCGTGCCGCCCGCGCGGCGCGCTCCACTGCGGGGTTGAGGTGGCCGGTCTGGAGACGCCGCGCCGGAAGGCGAGGGCGCGCCCGGAGGCGATCGCCAGGGTCGTTCCCAGCCCGTTGGGCCACAGCAGCTCGATGTCGCGCGCGGCCTCGACCCGTCGCCTCATGCTTCTCCCGTTCGCCAAGATGTGCAGCGGGTCTGCCCAACGACTGGACCGATAAACCCCCTCCGTGGCGTGACGGCGGCGGAACCCGTAGACTCGCTACACATGAAGGCGGATGCGCTGCGCGGACATCTCGACGCACTGCTGCTCGCGGTGCTCGACGGCGAGCCCCGCCACGGTTACGCGATCATCGAGGCCCTCCAGGAGCGCAGCGGCGGTTCGCTCGCGCTGCCCACCGGCACCGTCTATCCCGCGTTACGCCGGCTCGAGCGCGCCGGTTATGTCGAGAGCGCCTGGTCGACGGTCGGCGGCCGGGAGCGGCGCACCTACCGGCTGACCAACGCCGGCCGCAAGGTGCTCGCCGAGGAGCGCTCGGCCTGGGAGGAGTTCACGGCGACGATCGGCGCGGTGCTCATGCCCCCGCCGGCGACCGCGTAAGGCGCTAGGCCGCAACCCCGGCGACCGCGTGAGGCGCTAGGCCGCAACCCCGGCGACCAGGCAAAGCGTCACGCGGCGACCGCGCAGAGCGTTACGCCGCGACCACCGGCGACCGGGTCACCGTCACGCAGCGCACGGCGAGCAGCCCCGCGTAACCGAACGCGGCGGCGTTGACGAGCATCCCGACGATCACCGGCGGCCAGGTCGCGGCGGCCGGCCACTGCATGATGCTGAGCACGAACACGGCCGCCCCCACGAGCCCGTGCAGCCCGAGGAAGGCCATCGTGCCGAAGCCGACGATTCGGGTGTACCGCACGCCGTCGCGCAGATAGCGGCTCCCCCACGAGAAGCCGGCCACGACCAGCGCCGCCACGGCGGCGGCCCCGAACGACGTGTGCTGGAAGTGCTCGACGAGCACCCAGTACAGCGCGCTGGCCCGCTCGTCGATGCTCCACGGGCTGTCCCACCACATGAGCGGCTCGAGCAGCATCATGACCGGCAGCGCGAGCGCGATCCACAGCGCCGTCCGCTTGCCCTGGTGGCTGGCCAGCTCGGCCTGGTAGGACGGGACGACCTGGCGATAGGTGCCGAAGTCGGCCACGGCCCGCCGCTCGGCGGCGACCCGGTCGAGCCCGGCCTCCTCGAGCGCCTCCGCGGCGTCCTGCAGGCCGTCGCGGGCCTCGGCGACCATCTCGTCGCGGACCCGGCGCGGCCCGCGCAGCGCCGCGGCGAGCCCGGCGGCATACCGCTCGATGGGCCCGTCGTGCAGCACGGTGCTCCGGTCCACCCGTCAAGGGTCGCACAAGTGCCGAAGGACCCGTCAACCGCGCCTCAGGTCCGGCTCAGCCGCCCGTCCTCGACCCGCACCACGTCGTCGAACCGCGCGAGGTCGGCCTGCCGATGCGTGACCACGACCACCGTCCGGTCCCCGGCCGCCGCCAGCGCGGTCGCCAGCACGGCGTCCGCCGCGGCGGCGTCGAGCCCCTCGGTCGGCTCATCCAGCAGCAGTACCGCCGGCGCGCGCACCAGCGCCCGGGCCAGCAGCAGCCGCTGCCGCTGCCCGCCGGAGAGCCGCCCGCCGTCCTCCCCGACGACGTCGTCGAGACGGTCCCGGTACTCCCCCAGCCCCGCGTCCGCCAGCGCCCGCCGCACGTCGTCGTCGGAGATCCCGTCCCGGGAGAGGCTGACGTTCTCCCGCACGGTGTCGTGGAACACATGCGCGTCGGCGAACACGCCGTTGGCGATCCGCCACCGCTCCACCCCGGCGGGCAGCCCGCCGACGCTGCCGCCCGCGACGGCGACCCGCCCGGCAAGCACCGCGAGCAGCGTGGACTTCCCGGCCCCGCTGCTGCCGACAACGGCCACCCGCCGCCCGGCCGGCAGCTCGAGATCGACGCTGTCGAGGGCGGCCCGGTTGGCGCCGGGATAGCGCACGGTGACCCCGCGCAGCCGCAGCCCGACCGCGCCCGGTACGGATTCGTCCGCGTTTGCGGCCCGCGGCCCCGGCGCTCCGGGCCGGGCGGACGCGACCCCGTCCACGGCCTCGGCCGGGACCGCCGCGATGAGGCTGCGCACCCGGGTGAGGGCGCCGCGCAGCTCGGACTGGCGGACGGCCGCGGACGCGAGGGGGACGACCACCTCGCCGACGGTGAGCGCCACGAGCGCGAGCACCGCGGCGGTGTTCCCGTCGACCACGAGCGCGACGAGGACGGCCGTCAGCGCGGGCACCAGCGCGGCGACCCCGCCGACGACGGCCGACACGGTCGCGGCGCGGCTCTCCAGCCGGGCGAGCCGCCGCCCGTCGGCCGCGGCCCGGTCGAGGGCGGAGGGCAGTGCTCCGTACGCGGTCAGCTCGGCCACCCCGTGCACCACGTCCACGGCCGATGCGGTGACCGCCCCGCGGGCCGCCGCGATGTCGGCCGACTCCCGCCGGCTGACCGCGTGCCCGGCCAGCGGCAGCAGCACTCCGGCGACGAGCAGCCCGGCCGCCAGCACCAGCCCGGCGGCCGGCGCGACCACGGCGGTCACGACCACGGCCCCGGCACCGACGACGGCGGCCACGGCGGCCGGCAGCACCCCGCGCAGGATCGCGTCCTGCACGGCGTCCACATCGGACACCACCCGGCTCAGCTCGTCACCGCCGCCCTTCCGGACCGCGCCGGTGGCCGTCCGCCGGTCGGCGGCGAGGGCGGCGAAGGCCCGGGTGCGCACGTCGGCCAGGACCCGCAGCACGGCGTCGTGGCCGGCGAGCCGCTCCGCGTACCGCAGCCCGCCCTTCAGCAGCGCGAACCCCCGCACGCCGGCGATCGCCACCGCCAGCGCCGCCAGCGGTGGCTGCTCCGCGGCCCGCACGATCATCCAGGCCGCCGTCGCGACCAGCCCGACCCCGGCCAGCTCGGTGGCGACCCCGAGCAGCCCGGCGAACACCAGCCGCACGGCCGCCCCGACCCCCACCAGCCGCACCGCCCGCCCGGCAGCCGCGCCGCCACCCGCCGCACCGCCGCCGGGCGATGCGACGCCACCGGGCGCCGGGACAGCGTTCGCGGTCATGCGGGCACCGTCGCGGGGGGTGTGCGCTCCAGCAGTACACCCGAGGAGACCTCGACCACCCGGGTGGCGATCGACAGCAACGCCGGGCGGTGGGCCACGAGCAGTGCCGTGCGGCCGGTCGCCAGGCGGGCCGCCGACGCGACCACCGCCGCCTCGCTCGCCGGATCCAGGCGGGCCGTCGGCTCGTCGAGCAGCAGCAGGCCCGCGTCCCGGCGGAGCCAGGCGCGGGCCATCGCGAGGCGCTGCACCTGGCCGCTGGACAGGCCGTGCTCGGCCAGGTCGGTGTCGTAGCCCGCCGGGAGGGCGCGCACGAACTCGTCGGCGTCGGCCGCGCGGGCCGCCGCGACGACCGCGTCGAGGGAGGCGGACGGGGCGCCGAGGCGGACGTTGTCGAGGACGCTGCCGGCGAACAGGTGCGGCCGCTGCGGCATCCAGGCCAGCCGGGCCCGCCAGGCCGCCAGGTCCAGCGACGCAAGGTCCACCCCGCCGGCCCCGCCGACGAGGACGCGGCCCGACGACGGTGTCACGAAGCCGAGCGCGAGGGCGAGGATCGTGGACTTGCCGCCGCCGCTCGGGCCGACCAGCGCGACCCGGTCGCCGGCGGCCACGGTGAGCGAGGCGTCGCGCAGCGCGACCACGTCGTCGTAGATGACCGTCACGCGGTCGAGCACCAGCGAGTCCAACGCCGGCAGCCGGGACTCGGTGGTGACGGGCGCCGGCTCCTGCAGTACCGCGAAAACCTCCGCGGCGGCGGCGAGCCCTTCCTGGCTGGCGTGGAAGCGGGTGCCCAGCGTCCGCAGCGGGAGGTAGGCCTCCGGCGCGAGCAGCAGCACCACGAGCGCGGCGCCCAGGGTCAGCCTGCCGTCGAGCAGCCGCAGCCCGACCGGCACCGCGACCAGCGCCACGGACACGGTGGCGACGAGCTCCAGGACGAGCGCCGACAGGAACGCCAGGCGCAGGGTGCGCATCGTGGCGACCCGGTAGGCGTCGGCCATCGCGTGGACCCGGCGGACCTGCGACCGTTCGCGCCCGAACGAGCGCAGCGTCGGCAGGCCCTGCACGGTGTCGAGGAAGTGCCCGCCGAGGCGCTGGAGCAGGTGCCACTGGCGCTTGGTGCGGGCGCCGGTCTGCCAGCCGACCAGCGCGCCGAAGACCGGGATGAGCGGCAGGGTCACGGCGACGATCACGGCCGAGGTGAAGTCGGTGAGGGCGAGCCAGCCCAGGCAGGCGACCGGGACGAAGGCGGCCAGGAAGACCTGCGGGAAGTAGCCGGTGAGGTACCCGTCGAGGCCGTCGATGCCCCGCCCGGCGAGCGTCGCCAGCTCCCCCGCCCGCTTGCCGGCGAGCCAGCCAGGACCGCGGCCGGTGGCGTTGGCGAGCAGCTCCGCGCGCAGGTGCGCCTTGACGCCGGCGGCCGCCCGGCCGGCGACCGCCCCGGCGACGGCGGTGTGGGCGCCGCGCAGGACGACCGCGGTGAGGCAGACGAGCAGCGCGGTCCGGTCGAGCCGGCCGTCGACGGCCGCGACCAGCACGGCCGCCAGGCTGACGGCCTGGGCGACCACCAGGATCGCGGCCAGCAGCCCCGAGCCGGCCAGGACGATGGCGTATCGCCGGACCGGCCCGAGCCGCAGCAGTCTTCTGTCCACGCGCCCTACCAGTAGAGGGGGGTGGGCACGCGCTCCCGCTGCCGGAACAGCCACCAGCAGGAGACCTGCACGGCGACGAGCACCGGCAGCAGCGGCGCCGCGCCGAAGGCGAGCAGTCGCAGTGTGTCACCGCCGGCCGCCGCGTCGTCGACGGTCACCGTCGCGCCCGGGTCCACCGTGGACGCTAGCACGGTGGGGTACAGCGCCGACGCGACCGCGAGCACGGGTAGGGCGCAGGCCACAAGGGCGGCCGGGAACCTCGTGCGTCCGGCGGCGAGGACGGCGAGGGCGGTCGCGCCGGCGAGCAGCGTGCCGACCAGCGGGTTGCGGATACCGTCAGGCCCGGTCAGCCACCAGCCGCCGGTGACGAGCAGCACCGCGCCCGCCGCGACCGGGCCGAGCCGCCGGGCGGTCCGGCGCATCCGCTCGTCGGCGAGCCGCCAGGACAGGAACGCCGCGCCGTGGGTGAGGACCAGCAGGGCGTTCGCGAGACCGGTGGCCCACACGACGGGGTCGGCCAGGGGCGCGAAGCCGTGCACGTGGCCGTCCGCGCCGAGCGGCACGCCGTGCAGCAGGACACCCAGCAGCACGCCCCAGCCGAGCGCGAGCACCGCACCACTGACCGTGATGACCAGGTCGAACCCGCCGCTGCGGCGGCCCCGGCTGCGCAGCTGCACGCTCGCGTTGAGCAGCAGCAGGGCGAGGACCGTGACCGCGATCACCGGGTACGCCGCGCCGAACAGCTCGCCCTCGACCCGCGGGAACGCGGCGACGAGCACGCCGACGGCGCCGACGATCCACACCTCGTTGCCGAGGAACATCGGCCCGATCGCGTTGAGCGCGCGGCGCCGGCCGTCGTTGCCGCGGATCGCCGCCAGCAGCATGGCCACGCCCTGGTCGAGCCCGCCGAGCGCGAAATAGGCCACGAGCAGGAGGCCGAGAATGCCGTACCAGAACGTGCTCACGCGTCCTCCGCCTCACTCCGGCCGCCTGAGCCCCACACTGAGCCCATGATGAGCGGCCTCCTCCGCTTCGCTCCGGAACCACTCATGCGGCCTCCGCTTCGCTCCGGCCGCCTGAGCCCCACACTGAGCCCATGATGAGCGGCCTCCTCCGCTTCG
>NZ_JBEXCY010000093.1:26040-42796 GCF_040605515.1 Dactylosporangium sp. NPDC005572
TCGCTCCGGAACCACTCATGCGGCCGCCTCCGCCAGTCGCGGCGCCTCGGGGGAGACCGGGAGGAACTCGTCACCGGGACCGCGGCGGGCCGCGCGGGCGAGCAGCCACCAGTCCACGAGCGCGAGCCCGGCGACCAGCGCCGTGAACCCGATCGTCGACAGCCGCAGTGTGCCGGCGCTCATCGGCGAGACGGCGTCGGCCGTCTTCAGCAGCCCGTACACCGCCCAGGGCTGGCGGCCCTCCTCCCGCACGATCCAGCCGGCGATCGCGGCCAGGAACGGCACCGGGATGATCGCGGTGAGCAGCCAGAGCATCGGCCGGGCCCACCGCCGCCGGACGATCGTGTCGCGAGCGGTCAGCGCCCAGGCGACGACCAGCACCAGGAACAGCAGGTTGGCGATGTTGATCATCAGGCCGAGTGCGGTGCCGACGGCGTCGCTCGGCAGGTAGTCGCCGGGGCCGAACCGGGCCGCGAACTCGGCCTGCCTGGCCAGCGCCTCCTCGCCGCCGGCCAGCTTGGTCGGCTGGTTGGCCCCGATCGGGCCGAACTGCGCGTAGCCGAAGCCGATCGTGAAGAACGTGCCGATGACGGCGACCCGCAGGCCGAGGCGCAGCGAGCGGCGGAACACCTCGTCCACCGTCTTCCGGCGCAGGTGCCAGGCGCTCACGCCGGCCAGGAACATGCCGCCGGTGAGCATGGCCGCGAACACCGCGTGCACCAGGGAGAACCAGAGGGCGGAGTTGGTGAGCAGCGCCCCGAAGTCGGTGAGCCGGGCCGTGCCGCCGGCGTCGAGCACGTAACCGACCGGGTGCTGGAGGAAGGCGTTGGAGACCATCACCCAGAACGCCGACAGCAGGGCGGTGGCGGCGACGCCCCAGATCAGCGCCAGGTGCAGCCGCTTGCCCAGCCGGCCCCAGCCGAAGATCCACATGCCGAGCATGGTCGACTCCAGCACGAACGCGATGAGCGTCTCCAGGGCGAGCGGCGCGCCGAAGACGTCGCCGGTCAGGCGGGACAGGCCGCTCCAGTTCAACCCGATCTGGAACTCCATGACGAGCCCGGTGGCGATGCCGACGGCGTAGTTGATCGCGTACAGCAGGCCCCAGAAGCGGGTCATCCGCCCGTACACCGGATCCCCCGTGCGCACGTAGCGCGTCTGCATCATCGCGACCATCACGACGAGCCCGAGGGTGAGCATGACGAACAGGAAGTGCAGCGAGGCCGTGAGCCCGAACTGCAGGCGAGCGAACTCCAGCGCGCTCATGCGGCCTCCGCTTCGCTCCGGCCGCCCGAGCTCCACCCTGAGCCCATGACGAGCGGCCTCCTACGCTTCGCTCCGGAACCACTCATGTGTCGGCCCCCGACATGTACCCAACCAACATGTCGACAGGCTACATGTAGACACACGCAAAAAGGAAGGCCGCTCCCCCGGCACGGGGAGCGGCCTTTGTCGAAGTCTCGTCAGGCCGCGGTGCGCCTGCCAGCCACCTGGGCCAGGGCGACCAGCGCCTGGGCCCGCGCGTACTCGGCCGGCGTGAAGGCCGGCGCCATTCGCCGCACGTAGAGCGTGCCGCCGGCCGGGTCGGCCAGCTGCATGCCGGTCGCCGTGAAGCCCGCGGCACCGGTGGAGGTGTCCGCGCGCCAGGAGATGTCGCAGTCGCCGAGCAGCGCCGCGAGGGCCTCCTCCAGCGTCGCCGACTCGTCGAGCATCTTGGCCGCGAGCGCGAGCACCCGGGTGGGCTCGTCGATCAGGCCGCGCACGTCGGCCCGGGAGATCCACGGGTCGCGGCCACGGCCGCGCCGCACCGCCTCGGTGAGGTCCGCCGCGGTCAGCTCGTCAGGGGCCTCGATGAGGAAGTCGTCGACGGCACCGGCCTCGGTCGTGTGGACCTGCACCGAGAGGATGTTGATCTTCCGCAGCGCGAGGCTAGCGGTGAGCACGGAGAGGAAGCCGGGCCGGTCGTCGACCGTCGCCCGGAGCCGCCAGAGCGCCATCTCACTTCCTTCGGTCGGGGCCTATGGGCTCTGGACCCGGCCCTAAGCCGCCCATGAAGCTTTTGTGCCGGCGGGCGCGGGGGTTCCGGCAACGGAACCACCCGCCTTACCCGGCTCCGCCAAGCCAGGCCCCGCCAGCCGTTCCCCCAGCACCGATGCTGTTGCACCGACCAACTGCGCCAGCCGTTCCACCTCGGAACCGTGGAAAGGTGGTGCTCCAGCGTCGCCGTCCGCCCCGCCGCGGGCGACAACAAGGACCAGCCCTCCACGCTGAAAAGGCGCGACAGCAAGATGAGTGCCGTCAGCTGCACTAATAGCGCGAGGCCGGAGTGGTGCGATGTCCACCGGTGGGGGGACATCCGGAGCGCGCCAACTGGCGCAGATCACCGAGGTTTCGGTCCATGCCTGAGCGCGCGCGCCGCCGCCCGCCCAGTCCGATCCGACCTGGATCGCCACCGCCCAGTCCGCTCCGAACAGTGCGGGAGCCGCATCCACGACCGTTGCCAGGCCGTGCTGCGGGTTCGCCGCCACCTGTCCGATGAGCGCGACCTCACGGCCGCTGCTCGGCTCCGAGAGCTCCGTGCCGCGCCACACACCGTCAACGCGAACGCCTGGGATCGCCGCGAGTCCGGTGAGCACACGATCAACGGGGGCCGAAGCCGGCCACACCACGGTGAAGTCGTCCACCGCACGGCCGCCGACCCGTTCCAGCACTACCACCGAAACGATGTCGGCACCGACCACACCCAGCGTCCGGGCAACCTGCCCGAGTGAGCCGGGACGGTCGGGCAGTGCAACCCTCAGCCGCAACAGCATCGAGTCGACCTCCCGTTCGTCCTGGTCCTGAGGTTGTACGCCGCCGTTGGTGTACGCCTTGTTCTCCGGTACACGAACAGGTTGCCGACGGTGGGTTTCCGCGTCGTTTCGCCGGGGTGTCGATGCCGGAACGTTTGCCGACCCGGGCATTTCCTCACAAACGGGTGGGGAAACCTTGACAGAGAATGTGTCTCACCCCTGGACTGATCCGATGACCACCCCGCCCGGTCTCGATCTCGAACGCCTCCAGGCCTACCTCGACGCCAAGGCTCCCGGCCTGGTCAGCGCCCCGCTGACCGCGGAGCTGGTGGCCGGCGGGCGATCGAACCTGACGTACATCCTGAACCAGGTCTTCGTCCTGCGCCGTCCGCCGCTCGGCCATGTTCTCGCCACCGCCCACGACATGGGGCGCGAGTTCCGGGTGATCTCGGCGCTCGGCCCGACCGCGGTGCCGGTACCGGAGGCGCTGCTGTTCTGCGCCGACCCCGACGTGCTCGGCGCGCCGTTCTACCTGATGGCGCGCGTGCCGGGCGTCGTGCTGCGGCACCGCTCGCAGACCGACGCGCTCGGCGCCGACAACCGGCGCACGGTCGCCTTCGCGATGATGGACACGCTCGCCGAGCTGCACCGGGTCGACTACGCGGCGGCCGGGCTGGGCGAGTTCGGCCGGCCCGAGGGCTTCCTGGAGCGGCAGGTCCGGCGCTGGACCGGCCAGCTGGAGAAGTCCCGCAGCCGTGACCTGCCCGACGCCGACCGGCTCCGCGAGCGGCTCGTCGCCGCGATCCCGGCCAGCCCGCGGACCGGCATCGTGCACGGCGACTACCGGCTCGACAACCTCATCGTCGACCCCGACACCCTGCACGTAGCCGCCGTCCTCGACTGGGAGATGGCGACGATCGGCGACCCGCTGACCGACCTCGGGCTGCTGCTGGCGTACTGGACCGTGCTCAACGAGCTGAAGATCGCCCACAACCCGATCGCCGACGGGCTGGGCGCCGACGCCGGGTTCCCGACGGGCGACGAGCTGCTCCAGCGGTACGCCCGGAGCGCCCCGATCGGCGAGGATCTGCACTGGTACGTCGCGCTGGCCTGCTACAAGCTGGCCGGCGTGCTCGAAGGCATCCACTTCCGCTTCCTGCAGGGCAAGACGGTGGGCGCCGGCTTCGACCAGATCGGCGAGCTGGTCCCGCCCCTGCTGGAACAGGGCATCGCAGCGATCAACGGAGAGAGCTGATGGATTTCCGCTTCGACACCCGCACGGCCGAGCTCCACGAACAGCTCACCGATTTCATGGAGGAGGAGGTGTACCCCGCCGAGCACGTCTTCGAGCAGCAGGTCAGCTCGCAGGACGACCCGTGGGCCCGCCCCCCGGTGATCGAGGACCTCAAGCGCTCCGCGCGCGACCGGGGCCTCTGGAACCTCTTCCTGCCCGACGCCACCCACGGTGCCGGGCTCACCAACCTCCAGTACGCACCGCTGGCCGAGATCACCGGCCGCAGCCCGCACCTGGCGCCTGAAGCGCTCAACTGCGCGGCACCCGACACCGGCAACATGGAGGTGCTGGCCCAGTTCGGCTCGCCGGAGCAGCAGGACCGCTGGCTCAAGCCGCTGCTGGAGGGCCAGATCCGCTCCGCGTTCTGCATGACGGAGCCGGACGTCGCCTCCTCCGACGCGACGAACATCTCGACGAGCATCGTGCGCGACGGCGACGAGTACGTCGTCAACGGCCGCAAGTGGTGGTCGTCCGGCGCGATGAACCCCAACTGCGCGCTGTTCATCGTCATGGGCAAGTCCGACCCGTCGGCCGAGCGCCACCGCCAGCAGTCGATGATCTGCGTACCGCGCGACACCCCCGGCATCACCGTCCGGCGCGGCATGCACGTCTTCGGCTACTCCGACGGCGCGCACGGCGGCCACGCCGAGATCGTGTTCGAGGACGTCCGCGTGCCCGCCGACGCGCTGATCGCCGACGAGGGCTCCGGGTTCGCGATCGCGCAGGCCCGGCTCGGCCCCGGCCGCATCCACCACTGCATGCGCCTCATCGGCATGGCCGAGCGGGCGCTGGAGCTGCTGTGCGGGCGGGTCAGCCAGCGGGTGGCGTTCGGCCGGCCGCTCGCCGAGCAGGGCGTGATCCAGGAGTGGATCGCCGAGTCCCGGGTCCGCATCGAGCAGGCCCGCCTGCTGGTGCTCAAGACCGCCTGGCTGATGGACGAGGTCGGCAACAAGGGCGCCCACACCGAGATCCAGGCGATCAAGATCGCGGTGCCGTCGATGGCCGAGTGGGTCATCGACAAGGCCATCCAGGGCTACGGCGCCGCCGGCGTCAGCCAGGACTCCCCGCTGGCCGCGCTGTGGTCCCAGGCCCGCACGCTCCGCCTGGCCGACGGCCCGGACGAGGTCCACAGGGCCTCACTCGCACGACGCGAACTCCGCAAGTACGCATAGCCCCCACCGCCCCAAACGCCGATCTTGGAGTTGCGGTCCCGGATTCGCCACAAACACAGGGACCACAACTCCAAGATCGCGGCCGGGTACGGCCCGGACCGAGCCGGGGCGAGCGGCGGGTCAGACCGCCGGCGGGCCCGACGGGTACACCCCGTCGCGGCCCGTCGCCGCCGGGGTGTCGTACACCGTCGTCGTACCGGTCGGAATCTCGTCCGGCTCGTCGGGCCCGCCCGCCGCGAACCGGTCGGCCGCCGCGCTGATCGCCCTCGGGGCCGACGCCGCCACGGCCCAGCCGACCGCGATGCCGCCCAGGACCGCGACCGCGATCCAGCCCCACGGCTTGCCCGGCCGACGGCCCGACAGCGCGTCGAACGCCAGGTTCGCGCGCCGCCACGCCTCGTCCGCCGCCGAGCCGACGCGGTCGGACGCCGTGCCGTACCGGCTCGACGCCTCGTCCGCGAGGTCGGACGCCCGGTGCCGCACCGTGCCGCCGACCGAGCGGGCGGTGCCGGACGCGGAGTCGACCGCGGCGCGCAGATAGTCCCACGCGTCCTCGGCCACGCTCTCCGCGCGCCGCCGCCCCCTGTTCCACTGTGAGCTCATGTGCCACCTCCTCCGGTAACCGAGGTGCCCGGCGGCGGAGATCCACAAACCCCTCGGCGCCTCAGGCCGAGGCTCTCCGGACCAGGTGGGTCTCCACCATCACCGACGAGGACGCCGCGCCGGCGATGCGGGCGATGAGCAGGCGGGCCATCTCCCGGCCCATCGCCTCGACCGGCTGGTGGACGGTGGTCAGCGGCGGGTCGGTCTGCCGGGCGATCGCCGTGTCGTCGAAGCCGACCAGCGCCACGTCCTCCGGCACCCGCTTGCCGAGCTCGCGCAGCGCCCGCAGCGCGCCGACCGCCATGAGGTCCGACGCGGCGAACACCGCGTCGACGTCGGGGTTGCGCTCCAGCAGCTCGCGCACCGCGAGCTCGCCGCTGACCTCGGAGAAGTCGCCGTACGCGATGAGCCGGTCGTCGACCGGGAGCCCGGCGCGCTCGATCGCCTCGCGGTAGCCGGTGAGCCGGGAGACGCCCACGGCCATGTCCTGCGGCCCGGCGATCGCCGCGATCCGGCGGCGCTGGCGGTCGAGCAGGTGCCCGACGGCGATGCGCGCGCCGCCCTCGTTGTCGGCGTCGACGTACGACAGCTGCGACAGCTGGGCGGTGAAGTTCAGCTGCTCGTCGTCGGCGAGCATCTGGGCCGGCCGGCCGCCGAGCACGACCGGCAGGCCGCGCCGCTCCAGCAGCTCCGGCAGCGGGTCGGCGTCGTGCAGCGACAGCAGCATCACGCCGTCGACGTGCTGGTTGGTGAGATGGTGCTCGACCCGCTGCCGCTCGGCCGGCGACTGGGCCATGGCGAGCCACAGCTGCAGCTGGGTCTCGGCGAGCGCCGAGCTGATGCCCCGCACGACGCCGGCGAAGAACGGCTCGCCGAAGACCCGCTCCTCCGACTCCGACACGACGAGCGCGACCGAGTCGGTGCGCTGCGTGACGAGCGCGCGGGCGGCCCGGTTCGGCACGTAGCCGAGCTCGTCGATCGCCTTCTGCACCGCGGCCCGCGCCTCGGGGCTCACCTGCGGCGAGCCGTTCACCACGCGCGACACGGTGCCGCGCCCGACGCCGGCCCGTAAGGCGACCTCGTCGAGCGTGGGGCGACCGGCGGAGCGGGGCCGGCCGTTGGGGGACCTCTGCTGGGACACGCCTCATTGTGCGCACAATCCCGCGACGAGCCACCCTCAAGCCGAGCGATCTTGGAGTTGTGGTCCCGGATTTATCCGAAATAGCCGCATAAAAACGGGACCACAACCCCAAGATCACGGCGGTAAAGCGGCGCGGCCGCCGCAAGAAGGCGACCGCTACACGGTCAGAACCACGTCGACCTCGGCGCCCGGAGCAGCGAGCGGGAGCACCGGGCCGTCGACCGCGACACCGTCCACCACCAGCGAGCGGGACGAACCGCGCGTGACGGAGATACGGTACGTCGCACCACGGAACCGGCGGACCGCGGTGAAGCCCGGCCACGACGCCGGCACCACCGGGTCGACGCGCAGGCCGGTCAGCTCCGGCCGGATGCCGAGAATCCACTGCGTGATCGCCGCGTAGTTCCACGCCGCGGTGCCGGTCAGCCACGAGTTCTTGGCCTCGCCGTGGGTCGGCGCGTCGCGGCCGGCGATCATCTGCGCGTAGACGTACGGCTCGCAGCGGTGCTGCTCGGAGATCTCCTCGCGGGCCGACGGGTTGATCCGCTTGTAGTAGTCGAACGCGCCGTCGCCGTTGCCGACCATCGCCTCGGCGATCATCAGCCACGGGTTGGTGTGGCAGAAGATCCCGCCGTTCTCCTTGTACCCCGGCGGGTACGAGGAGATCTCGCCCAGTTCCAGGCGGTACGAGCTGTACGCCGGCTGCTGCAGGACGATCCCGTGCGGGGTGGCCAGCCGCTCCCGGACGCTCGCCAGCGCGGTGACCGCGGTCCCGTCCTCGACGCCGACGCCGCCCATGATGCACATGCCCTGCGGCTCGATGAAGATCTGCCCCTCGTCGTTGGACGCCGAGCCGATGACGTTGCCGTAGAAGTCGTACGCGCGGCGGAACCAGGCGCCGTCCCACCCGTGCTCGGCGATCGTGCCGGCCATCTTGTCGGAGGCGTTCTGGTAGGGCGTGGGGTCCTCGCCGCGGAGCCCGGCCAGGCCGGCCAGCTCCTTCGCGGCCAGCACGAACTGCCCGGCGATGAAGACCGACTCGGCGACCCCGCCGCTCTGGTTCTCGGTCGTCTGGAACGGCTCGCCCGGGGTGTCGGAGAAGCAGTTGAGGTTGAGGCAGTCGTTCCAGTCCGCCCGCCCGATGAGCGGCAGCCCGTGGGGGCCGAGGCGATCCAGGGTGTACCGCAGGGAGCGCAGCAGGTGCTCGTAGAGCGGCTGCTCGCTGCCGGGCGCGTTGTCGAACGGCACCGGCTCGTCGAGGATGCCGAGGTCGCCGGTCTCCTTGAGGTACGCCGAGACACCCAGGATCAGCCAGAGCGGGTCGTCGTTGAAGCCGGAGCCGATGTCGTTGTTCCCGCGCTTGGTGAGCGGCTGGTACTGGTGGTACGCCCCGCCGGTCGGCAGCTGCGTGGCGGCGATGTCGAGGATCCGCTCCCGCGCCCGCTCCGGGATCATGTGGACGAAGCCGAGCAGGTCCTGGTTCGAGTCGCGGAAGCCCATCCCGCGGCCGATGCCCGACTCGTACATCGACGTCGACCGGCTCATGTTGAAGGTGACCATGTTCTGGTACGCGTTCCAGATGTTCACCATGCGGTCGGTGTCGCCGTCGGGGGTGCTCACCTGGAGCGTGCCGAGCAGCTCGTCCCACCGGGTGCGCAGCGCGGCCAGGCCCTCGTCGACCGTGGACTGCCGCAGCCAGCGCTCGATGACCGGCTTGACCTGCCGCTTGTTGATCGTCTGCGAGCCGGCCGGGTCGAACTTCGCGTCGCGCGGGTTCTCCCAGTAGCCGAGCACGAAGCCGATCTCGCGGGTCTCGCCCGGCGCGAGCGTCAGCCGCACGTGGTGCGAGCCGTGCGGCTGCCAGCCGTGCGCGACGGAGTCCGTCGACGCGCCGCGCTCGACGACCGCCGGGCGGTCCCAGGAGCGGTACGGGCCGAGGAACGCCTCGCGGGCGGTGTCGAAGCCGGCGAGCGGCTCGCTGCAGGCGAAGTAGGCGAAGTGGTCGCGGCGCTCGCGGTACTCCGTCTTGTGGTAGATGACGCCGTCCTCGACCTCCACCTGCCCGGTGTTGAAGTTGCGCTGGTAGTTGGTGGCGTCGTCCTGCGCGTCCCACAGGCAGAACTCGACCGACGAGAACGCCGAGAGCTCCACCGCCTCGTCGCGCTCGTTCGTGACCGTCAGCCGCCAGACCTCGAGGTTCTCCTCCAGCGGCACGAAGTAGAGCGTCTCCGCCTTGATCCCGTTGTACCGTGAGGAGATGCGGGTGTAGGACAGTCCATGACGGCACTCGTAGTCGGTCAGCTCGCGCTGCGTCGGCTGCCACGTCGGCGACCAGTACTCGCCGTCGCTCGTGCGCAGGTAGATGTAGCGGCCGCCGAGGTCGAACGGCGCGTTGTTGTACCGGTACCGGGTGAGCCGGCGCAGCCGGGCGTCGCGGTAGAACGAGTAACCGCCGGCCGTGTTCGAGATGATCCCGAAGTACGCCTCGGTGCCCAGGTAGTTGATCCAGGGCAGCGGCGTGTCGGGCCGGTCGATCACGTACTCGCGGCGTTCGTCGTCGAAGTGGCCGAAGCGCACGGGGTGCCTCCTGCGGGGATGGTCAGGCTGACTCGCGCACCACCAGGTGGGTGTCGAGCACAGTCGAGTGGGCCGGCCCGCCGGCGATGCGGGCCAGCAGAAGCCGCGCCATCTCGCGCCCCATGCCCTCCACCGACTGGTGCACGGTGGTGAGCGGCGGCTGGGTCTGCCGGGCCACGGCGGAGTCCTCGAAGCCGACCACGGCGACGTCGCCGGGCACCCGCTTGCCCAGCTCACGCAGGGCGCGGATGGCGCCGGCGGCCATCAGGTCGGAGGCGGCGAAGACGGCGTCGAGACCCGGGTTGAGATGGAGCAGGCGGTGCATCGCGTCGGCGCCGCTCGCCTCACTGAAGTCGCCATATGCGACGAGCCGGTCGTCGTAGGGCTGGGACGCCAGGCGCAGCGCCTCCCGGTAGCCACGGAGGCGGGCCTTGCCCACCCCCATGTCCTGCGGGCCGGCGATCGCCGCGACGCAGCGGCGTCCCAGGTCGAGCAGGTGCTGGACGGCCGTACAGGCACCTCCCTCGTTGTCGTTGTCGACGAAGGAGACGCCCGCGTGGCCGTTGGGGCCGGACTCCAGCATCCGGGCCGTCCGTCCACCGAGGACGGTCGGCAGCCCGCGCCGCACGAGCAGCTCCGGCAGCGGGTCGTCGTCGTGCAGGGACAGCAGCAGCACACCGTCGACGTGCTGGTCGCTGAGGTGCCGCTCGACCAGCGAGCGCTCGGCGCTCGACTGGGCCATCGCGAGCCACAGCTGCATCTCGGTGTCGGCGAGGTGCGAGCTGACGCCCCGGATGATGCCGGCGAAGAACGGCTCGCCGAAGACCCGCTCCTCCGACTCGGAGACGACGAGCGCCACCGAGTCGGTGCGGCGGGTCACCAGCGCGCGGGCGGCCCGGTTGGGCACGTACCCCAGCTCGTCGATGGCCTTCTCGACCGCCTTGCGGGCCTCCGGGCTCACCTGGGGCGAGCCGTTGACGACCCGCGAGACGGTGCCCCGCCCGACGCCGGCCAGGGCTGCGACCTCGTCCAGTGTCGGGCGGCGCAACGTTACCCGGCCGAGTTCTCGAAGCCGCTGTGCTTGATGACCTCGCGGTACCGGTGACCGCTGGCCTTGATCGTGCGCTCCTGGGTCTGGTAGTCCACGCGCACCATGCCGAAGCGCTTCGTGTATCCCCACGCCCACTCGAAGTTGTCGAGCAGCGACCAGGCGAAGTAGCCGTGCAGCGGTGCGCCCGCGGCGATCGCGTCGTGGCAGGCGCGGAAGTGCGCGTCGAAGTACGCGACCCGGTCGGCGTCGTTCACGCTGCCGTCGGGCTCGACGGTGTCGACGTAGGCCGCGCCGTTCTCGGTGATGTACAACGGGATCGGCGGGTACTCCTTGGCCACGCGCACCAGAGTCTCGGTGAGTCCGGGCGCGTCGACCTCCCAGTCCATGTCGGTGACCGGCACGCCGGGGCGCTTGAGGAACCGGACGTCCTCGCTGCCCGGCCAGGAGGTCGGGGCCCGCCAGTAGGGCTCGGCGGGCGCGTCCGGGTCGGGCGCGGCGACGACGTGCCGGCTGTAGTAGTTGATGCCGAGCAGGTCGAGCGGTGCCCCGATGGTCTGCAGGTCGCCGTCGTGCACGAAGCCGAAGTCGCTGACCCCGGCGAGGTCCTGCTGGACGTCCGCGGGGTAGCGGCCGAGCAGCACCGGGTCGAGGAAAATCCGGTTGGCCAGGCCGTCGATGCGCCGGGCGGCGTCGAGGTCGCCCGGGCTGGCCGGGTCGGCCGGCGAGATCGCGTAGAGGTTCAGCGTGATGCCGAGCTTCGCCTGCGGGTCGGCGGCGCGGATCGCCCGGACCGCCTCGCCGTGGCCGAGCAGCAGGTGGTGCATGGCGGCCAGGCCGTCCGGCGCGTGCTGCCGGCCGGGCGCGTGCACGCCCGAGGCGTAGCCGAGGAACGCCGAGCACCACGGCTCGTTGAAGGTCGTCCAGTTGCGCACCCGGTCGCCGAGCGCGGCGTGCACCTGCACGGCGTACTCGGCGAACCGGGCGGCGGTGTCGCGGTTGGGCCAGCCGCCCGCGTCCTCGAGCTGCTGCGGGAGATCCCAGTGGTACAGCGTGACCCACGGCAGGATGTCGTGCTCCAGCAGCTCGTCGACGAGCCGGCGGTAGAAGTCCAGTCCCTTTGCGTTCATCGGCCCGCTGCCGCCCGGCTGCACGCGGGGCCACGCGATGGAGAACCGGTAGGCACCGACGCCCAGGTCCTTCATCAGCGCGACGTCCCCGCGGTAGCGGTGGTAGTGGTCGCACGCCACGTCGCCGGTGTCCCCACCGAGGGTCTTGCCGGGAGTGTGGCTGAACGTGTCCCAGATGGAGGGGGTGCGGCCGTCTTCGGCGACCGCTCCCTCGATCTGGTACGACGCGGTCGCCGCCCCCCAGAGGAAACCGGGTGGGAAGTGCAGCGGGTCGATGCTGGTCACGCCTTGATCGAACCTTCCATGATGCCGCCGATGATCTGACGGCCGAAAACGATGAACACGATGAGCAGCGGCACGATCGCCAGAGCTGTCCCGGTAAAGACTTGCACGTAGTCGGTCTTGTAGTAACCGGTCGCCAGAATGTTCAGCGAAACCTGCACCGTCGGGGTGTCACCGTTGAGCACAACGTAGGGCCAGAGGAAGTCGTTCCACGTCTGCATGAAGGTGAGCAGGCCGAGCACGGCCGCCGCCGGGCGCAGCGCCGGGAGCACGACGCTCCAGTACGTGCGCCAGGTGGACGCACCGTCGACGCGGGCCGCCTCGATCAGCTCGTCGCTGATCGCGGACGAGGCGTACTGCCGGATCATGAACACGCCGAAGCCCTGGACGAGGAACGGCACGATGACCGCCTGCAGGGTGTTGGTCCAGCCGAACTTCACCATCAGCAGGTACAGCGGGATGATGTTGATCTGCGTCGGGATCATCATTGTCATGATGATGACCAGCAGCAGCGCGTTCTTGCCCTTGAACCTGAGCTTGGCGAACGCGAAGCCGGCCAGCGTCGAGAAGAACACCACCGAGATCGTCACGGACGACGCCACCACGGCCGAGTTGATGAGGCCGTAGATGAAGTTGGCGTCGCTGTTCTCCAGCACCCGCTGGGCGTTGGAGAAGAAGTTCGGCCCGGGCGTGAGCGGCGGCGGGATGGCCGTCACCGCGCTGTTGTCGCGGGACGCCACGATGAACGACCACACGATCGGGAAGATCGACAGCACGATCGTGATGATCAGCGCGAGGTACGTGAGCGGGCTGGCCGTCCACAGCGCCGCCGAGGCGCTGCGGACCCGGCCCGAGGTCTTCTTCGGGGCCGCCGGGGCCGGCTTCGGCGCGGCGGCTCGGGTCAGCGTGCTCATGAGGTCGTCCCCTTCACGGACCTGCGCACCAGCACGAAGTTGACCAGCGCGAAGATCAGGATGATCAGGAACAGCAGCCAGGAGATCGCAGCACCTCGGCCCACGTTGAAGTTGTTCGTGAACGTGGTCTCGTAGATGTACATCGCGACGGTCTGGAACTCGTTGAGCGAGCCGCCCTGGATGCGCCCGTAGTTGAACAGCAGCGGCTCGGTGAAGAGCTGCATGCCGCCGATGGTCGAGATGATCACGGTGAAGAGAATCGTCGGCTGGATCAGCGGCACCGTGATCCGCCAGAAGCGGCGGAGGGCCGAGGCGCCGTCGAGCGAGGCCGACTCGTACAGCTCCTTCGGGATCGCCTGCATCGCGGCGAGGTAGATGAGCGCGTTGTAGCCGGTCCAGCGCCAGTCGACCATGAACGCGATCGCGGTCCAGGACGACCAGCGGTGGTTGCGCCACTCGACCGGGTCGAAGCCGACGCCCTGGATCAGCCAGTTCGCCAGGCCGTACCGGTCGGCGAAGATCAGGCCGAAGACGATGCCGACCGCGGCGACCGACGTGATGTTGGGGATCAGCACGCCCATGCGGATCGCGGTGCGGGCCCGCATCTTCTTGTTCAGCCAGCTGGCGATCATGAGCGCGAAGATGAGCTGCGGGACGGTCGAGACGATGAACAGGCCGAACGTGTTGCCCAGCACGACCCAGAAGTGCTGGTCGGTGAGGACCTTGGTGTAGTTCTCGAAGCCGACGAAGCCGGCGTCGCCGCCCGTCAGCGTGTTCTTCCGCAGCGACAGGACGGCCGTGTAGACCAGCGGGTACGCCCCGAACACCGCGAACAGCAGGAAGAACGGCGCGACGAAGATGTACGGCGAGAACTTGAGGTCAAACCGCCCGAAGCGCCCGGAGCGCCGCGGCGGGTTGTCGGGCGCCTGATGCGAGGCACGCCCGTGGCGAGGCCCGCTGATCTCGCCGACGTTGGTGGTCATGGGGATCGGTCCTTCCTCCGGTCATGCGGCGGAGGTGGCGTCCACCGGGATTGCGTGGACGCCACCTCCGCCCCCTCTTCAAGCGGGTCCGATCAGCCCTCGGCCAGCGCCTTGCTGTCCTTGATGGCCTTGTCCCAGCCCGCCTGGGCGCTCAACTTGCCCTGCTCGGCCGCCTGCATGGCCGGCTCGAAACCGTTCTCCCAGAGGGCCTGGTGCTTCGGGCCCAGGTAGATCGGCTTGAGGTCCTTGGCCGCACCGGCGTAGATCTGACCGACGGGGGCGTTGTTGAAGTAGTCGTTCGTGGCACCGGTCAGCGCCGGGTCGGCGAGGGCCGAGACCGAGGACGGCAGCGGGCCGGCCTCCTTGAACGCGGCCAGGCCGCCCTGCTTGCCGGTCAGGTACTTGATGAGCTCGAACGCCGGGGCCTTCTTCTTGCTCTGCTCGGGGATCGCCAGGTAGGAGCCGCCCCAGTTACCGCCCTTGCCGGGGATGGTGGCGATGTCCCACTTGTTCTTGCCGGCGTCGCCGGCGCGCTCCTTGATCACGCCGGTGTACCACGGCGGGCACGGCACGGTCGCGAACGCGGCGTTCTTGAAGGCGGCGTCCCAGTCGGCCTGCCAGCGCTGCAGCTTGGAGGTCAGGCCCTTGGAGGCCATGTCCATGCCCAGGTCGTAGGCCGTCTTGACGACCTTGTTGGTGTCGCCGACGTACTTGTCGCTCTTGTCGTAGAACCAGGTGTCGCTGTTCTGCATGATGTACGGCTGCATGATGCTGGTGGCGGAGTCGATCCACGCGGCACCGGTGTTCGCGGCCTTGAACTTCTCGCCCTGCTTGATGTAGTCCTCCCACGTCGGCCAGAGCTTGCTGACCTCGTCGCGGGCGGTGGGCAGGTTCGCCTTGGCGAACAGGTCGGTGCGGTAGCACATGGCCAGCGGGCCGACGTCGGTGCCGAGGCCGACGAGCTTCTTGCCGTCCGCGGTGAACGCGTTCTTCCACTTGAAGGACAGGTACTCGCTCTCGAGCGACGAGGCGCCCAGGTCGAGCAGGTTGGCGAAGCCCTTGTTGTCCTTCAGGTACTGCAGGAGCATGCCCTCTTCGAGCATGACCACGTCACTCGCCCCGCTGCCGGCGGAGATCTGCTGGGCCAGCTTCGGCACGAAGTCCTTGGTCTGGCCTTCGTTCTTCACGTCGACCTTGATGTTCGGGTTCGCGGCCTCGAAGTCCTTGACCGCCTGGGTGAAGCCCGGCGTGCCGAAGTAGGACAGCGAGATGGTGACCGGCCCGGTGCTGTCCGCACTGGGCTCGTCGTCCTTGGCGCTGCAGGCGCCGGCACCGAGGGCAAGCCCGACGGTGAGCGCGGCCGCGGCGATGGAACGCATGCGGCGCGAGGTGACGCTCATCCTGACCCCTCTCTCAGGTCGTGATGGGTGTGTGGGTGTGGGGGTGTGATGCTTGGGCGACCGGGCCGGGTGCGGGCACGGTCGGGGTCTGGCGGACATGCGAATTGATGCCCCCCGCGGCTGCGGGGTGTGGTTCCGGCCACAGCCGCGGGAGCGCTCCCATGAGACTGGCTTGCGAACGCCGACGTGTCAATGGGGCAATGGGAGCGTTCCCATTTCGTTACCGCGAGATTTCGTTGCCCGAGCTTGTACCGCTTTACCGCGATATGTCGCCGTGACGCCCATGGCCCTACGGCGTTATGCGGCCCGGCGGGGCTATATCGATGCTGGCCGCGCTATGAAAATCGACCAACCTCGTTACATTGGCGATGCGGTGGCATCGATGGATCTCGTCCTGCCGGTCGCCGTGCACATCGACCGACCTCATGGTTCCGGCCCGGCCCGCGCGAGCGGGGATCACCCGCCAACGGCCCAGGATGCATCGACCGACGTCACCGGTTCAGCCGGTGGCCCGACAACGTCGACCAGCCCCGGGACCCCGAGGCGGACGCCACGTTAATCCCGCCCGCGGGTGGGAAGCACGCCCGCCCGCATCCCGCCGCGAACCCCGCGCGCCACCAGGCAACCAGCCCCGCCCACCCGTGAAAGATTCACGACCGCCACCACCGCCCCACCGCCGCCGCCAACTTTCCGCGCGGTCCAACACAGTCGACCCCGAGGAAGGTCCGGAACGATCCCGCCCCCGTCGACACCGTTGGCCACGACGGCGGACGCGCTGGGGACGTCCCGTCAACCGACCCGCTCACCCGCCTCACCCGCTCCCGATCACACCGCGGGCCTGTTGCACCCGCGTCAACCGCCCGGTGGCAGCGACCGACACGGAGGCCACCGTTGCCGGACACCGGTTCCTGCCACTCACGGCCAGCACCGAGCCACGCCCGCGGCGGCCACCGGGGCTGGCTCACGGCCCTCCATGATCATGGGAAGAATCTGGCTGCCAGGACGACCAGATGTCTCCCACGATCATGGGCCGCCGGGCCGATTCGAGGCCGAAACCCGGCACCCAGCCCGAACGCGCGCTTTCGGTCGGTCGACCGACCAAACGCAAACGCTTTCCCCAGGTCGGTCGACCGACCGAAACCAAGCGCTTCCCCCAGGTCGGTCGACCGACCGAACGCAAGCGCATCCCTCAAGTCGGTCGACCGACCGAACGCAAGCGCATCCCTCAAGTCGGTCGGCCGACCGAAACCAAGCGCCTCCCCGAGGTCGGTCGACCGACCGAAACCAAGCGCTTCCCTCAAGTCGGTCGACCGACCGAAACCAAGCGCCTCCCCGAGGTCGGTCGACCGACCGAAACCAAGCGCCTCCCCCAGGTCGGTCGACCGACCGAACGCAAGCGCATCCCTCAAGTCGGTCGACC
>NZ_JBEXCY010000094.1:0-6710 GCF_040605515.1 Dactylosporangium sp. NPDC005572
TGCTTGGTCGCTAAACCACCTACCGGAGACCTCTTCAGTTATCGATCACCGCCACGCCACAACATCGACGCCCTTACGAAACACGGCCTAGCCGGCGGCCAGGATGGCGGCCAGGTCGGCGGGGCGGCTGAACATCGGCCAGTGGCCCGTCGGCAGGGCGTGGATGCGGTAGTCGCGGCGGTCCAGGCCGGCGAAGTACGGGTGGCCCGCCGCGATCATCTCGCGCACCGCCGGCTCCGGGATCGTCGAGCAGACCAGGTCCGTCGGCGGCTGCTCGAGCGAGCGCACCCGCAGCGCGGCCGTCGCGGTCGACCACGGGTGGGGCACCGCATGTGCGCGAATGTGCGGGGCTGCCTCCGAAAGGCCCGCGAACAGCGCCGGGTCGTCCGCCGGGTCGAACGACGGCGGCGGGAGCAGGCCGTCGACCACCGACCTCTCGGCCAGGGCGCGCGCCTCCGGGCCCTGGAAGTCGGCCTGGACCGAGCCGTCCGGCATCGGGCCGCTCTCGACGTACACCACCCGGGAGACACGCGAACCGAGGCGCTCGACCGCCGCCCGGGCCGGGAAGCCGCCGTAGCTGTGGGCGACCAGCACGACCGGCGCCGCCGACGACTCCACCGCGGCCGCGATCTGCGCGGTGTGCGCGTCCAGCGTCGCCGTCGCCGCCAGGTCCAGCGATAGCGCCGTCACCGCATGCCCGGCCGACCGCAGCGGCGCCGCCACCGCGTCCCACGCCCAGCCGCCGAGCCACATCCCAGGTACCAGCACGAATTCCGTCATGCGAAGCACGCTAGGCTCGAATCCGGGCAGCTTCCGCCCGGATTGGAGGGTGGCCCATGTCACAGTCCACCGCGCGGGTGCTCGCGCTGCTGGAGGTGCTCCAGGCGCAGCCCGGGCTCACCGCGCCCGAGCTGGCCCGGCGGCTCGGCGTCGACGAGCGCACCGTCCGCCGCCACGTCGCCGCGCTCGTCGACCTCGGGCTGCCGGTGCAGGCGGAGCGGGGGCGGTACGGCGGCTACCGCCTCCTGCCCGGGTACCGGCTCCCGCCGCTCATGCTGAACGACGAGGAGGCCGTCGCCGTCGTCCTCGGGCTGATCACCAGCGGGCGGGGCACCGGCACCGCGGCCCGCGAGTCGGCGCTCGGCAAGATCGAGCGGGTGCTCCCGGCCGCGCTGCGCGAGCGGGTCCGAGCCGTCCGGGAGACGCTCGGCTTCACCAGGCCCGCCCCGGCCCACGACACACCGCCCGCGGCCGGGCACGTCCTGACCCTCGGCGAGGCTGTGCGGGACGGCCGCCGGGTGACCATCGTGTACCGCTCGTGGCGCGGCGAGGACAGCGAGCGCGACTTCGACCCGTACGGCGTCGTGGTGCACGCCGGGAAGTGGTACGCGGCCGGGCACGACCACGCCAGCGGCGAGCTGCGCACCCTGCGGGTCGACCGGATCGCCGGGATCACGCCCACGGGCGCGCGGTTCGCGCCGCCGGCCGGGTTCGACGCGGTCGCGCACGTCGTCGGCTCCCTCGCCGCCGTGCCCTACCGGCACGAGGTCGAGGTCGTGCTGCACACCACCCTCGCCGAGGCGCGGGCGCGCATCCCGCCGACCGTCGGCGCGACCCACGCCACGCCGTCCGGCGCCGTCCGGCTCACCTGCCGGGCCGAGCGGCTCGACGGGATGGCCCGCATGCTCGTGGGGCTCGGCTGGCCGTTCGAGGTGCGCCGCCCGGCCGAGCTGCGCGAAGAAATCCGAGCGCTCGGGCGGCGGCTGCTGAACAATGCCGATGTGCCGACCTACGTCAAGAGCGTCACGTTCGACTGCGCCGACCCGCTGCTCGTGGCCCGCTTCTGGGCGGCCGCGCTCGGTACCGACCTGGACGAGGACTCCACCGGCGAGCGGGCCTTCGTCGAGGCGGCCGGCTGGGGCGGGCCGAACCTGTGGTTCGTCCGCGTGCCGGAGCCCAAGACCACCAAGAACCGCATGCACTTCGACCTGCGCGCACCCGGCGCGGTCGCCGACGAGGTGGCCCGCCTGGAGGGGCTCGGCGCACGGGTCCAGCACGTCCGCGACGACCTCACGGTGATGCTCGACCCGGAGGGCAACGAGTTCTGCGTCGAGTGACCCGTCAGTGCAGCACCTCGAGCGCCGCCGCCCCGCCCGCCAGCACGGCCGCGCCGGCGAGGGGAGCGCCGCCGCCGAGGCCCGCCTTCCGAATTTCGATCATGTTGTACCGGCCGAGCCGCGCGACTTCGCTCCACAGTGGACGCCAGAGGTCGTCGCCGCGCAGCGCCACGGCGCCGCCCAGGGCGATCGCCGACAGGCCGGCCGCCAGCGCGAAGTTGACCAGGCCGGGGGCCAGGCGCTCGCTGTACGACATCCAGAAGCTCGGATCGTCGATCGTCTCGAGCGGCCGGCCGAGGCGCGCGGCCAGCTCCCGGCCGCCGACCAGGGTCTCCAGGCAGCCCGTCTGCCCGCACGCGCACGGCAGGTCGTTGCCGGCCACGAGCTGATGGCCGGCCTCGGTGGTGAGCACCGTGGACCCGAGGCGCACCGCGGCGCCGACGCCGGTCGACAGGGTCAGGTAGCCGCAGCGCTCGACGCCGGTCAGCGCGCCGCCGGGGGCGAACGCCTCGCCGAGCAGGCCGCAGGTGGCGTCGCGGGCGACCCGCACCGGGCACCCGAGGGCCCCGGCCAGGTCGGCGCCGAGCGCCCGGCCCTCGTAGCCGCGCAGGTTGAGCGACACCCGCACGGTGCCGTCGGGCGTCACCCGGCCGCCGAACGAGACGCCGGCCGCGGTGGGCTCCGTCGATGCCGCCGCATCGACGATCATCGCCAGCTCCCGGTCGTAGTCCGGGTCCGTCGGGAAGCGCGCGACGCCCGCGACGCGGGTCCACGTGCCCCCGATGTCCACCGCCACCACGGTCATGGTCCGGACGGTACCGTGCGGACCACGCGCACCGTCGCCGCCCTGGCGCCCGTCTGACGGCTGGACGGGCCGGGGACCCGCCGCGGTCCCCGGCCGGCGGGCTCAGCGCACCGACCAGCGCTGGGCGCCGGTGCCGTTGCAGGTGTACAGCTGCACCTTCGTGCCGTTCGCGGTGCCCGACGAGGTCACGTCGACGCACTTGCCGGAGCCGGCGCCGACGATGCTGCCGTCGGCGTTGAACGTGAAGCGCTGCGCGGTCGTGCCGTTGCAGTCCCAGATCTGCACCTTGGTGCCGTTGGCGGTGCCGTTGCCGTTGATGTCGAGGCACCGGGTGCCGTTGTAGATCCGCAGCTCACCCGCTGCGGTGCGGGTCCAGGCCTGGTTCACGCCGCCGTGGCAGTCCCAGATGTGCACCTGCGCGCCCGGGGTCTGGCTCACGCCGTTGACGTCCAGGCAGCGCCCGGCCTGCGGGTTGACGATCGAGACCGGCGTGCCCACCGGCGGTACCGTCACCGCCGAAAGACTGCCGGGCACCGACTGGAGCGCGGTGAACCACCGCGCCGCCATCTTGTCGTAGCCGCCGGCGTTGGGGTGCACCCCGTCGGCCAGGTCGGCGGTGGTGAGCGCCGAGTGCATGTCGACCAGGTGGGTGCGCGACCCCTTCTGCGCGACGATGCCCGGGATGGCGGCGTTGTACGCCCGGACCCGCGCCTCCAGCGTGGCGTCGGTCTCCGGCGTGATCTGCGCGACGAACAGCTCCACGGCCGGCGCTGTCGCCCGGATCTTGTCGATGAGCGCCGACAGCCGGTTCGGCGCGTTCGCGACGTCGTAGTTCTGGTTCATGTCGTTGGTGCCGATGTGCAGCAGGACCGTCCGCGGGGTGTACGTCTGCAACCAGCCGACGATGTTCGCGTCGATCTGGTCGATCCGCCACCCGGAGTGGCCCTCGTGGTCGTGGTCGCCGAGGCTCGCCGGCCCGTTGAAGCCGGAGCCGACGAGGTCGACCGTGTACCCGCCGGCGGCGAGGCGCTGCCAGAGGTTGATGCGGTAGCCGCCGGGCACGTTGAACCCGTCGGTGATCGAGTCGCCGAGCGGCATGACCCGCACGCCGCCGTTGGACTCGGCGTGGGCGAGCGTGGCCGGTGCGGCGAGGGTGAGCGTGGCGGCGGTGGCGGCCGCGGCCAGGGCCGCGAGGATGCGGCTTCGATGCATGCTGGTGTTCCTCTCGTCGGTCGTCGGGCGCCTGGCGGGGCGCCAATCCATCGATTCTGAGCGATGCCTTATGGCGTTTTGCCGCCAGTGGTACCGCCGGTGAGACGAACGCCACCGTCGGTGCGCCGAGCGGTTGCGGGTGGTTGGCGCGGCGGGACGGGCGGCGGAGGCGCACAATCCTGCGGTGGGAAAGACGCTGACGATCGACTGTGGGGGCGGCGGGCTGAAGGCGGCCGTCGTCGACGACTCCGACGAGCTGCTGTGCCGGCCGATCCGCGTCCCCACGCCGTACCCGTTCCCGCCCGAGCGGTTCGTCCGCTCGCTGCTGGACATCGCCGGGCAGCTGGGGCAGGAGTGCGGGCCGGCCGACCGGGCGACGATCGGCATGCCGGGCATGGTCCGCCACGGCGTGGTGGTGGCCACCCCGCACTACGTGACGACCGCCGGCCCGCACACCGCCGTCGACCCGGGGCTGCTGGCGGCCTGGACCGGGTACGACGCCCGGGCCGCGCTCACCCGCGCGCTCGACCGGCCGGTGCTGGTGCTCAACGACGCCGAGGTCCACGGCGCCGCCCTCGTCGACGGCACCGGCCTCGAGCTGGTGCTCACCCTCGGCACCGGCCTGGGCAGCGCACTCTTCGACGACGGGGCGCTCGCCCCGCACCTGGAGCTGTCGCACGCGCCCGTGCGGCGCAAGCGCACGTACGACCGGTACATCGGGGAGCTCCAACGCCGGGAGATCGGCAATGCTCGCTGGTCCCGCCGCGTCCGCCGGGTCGTCGAGGGCCTCCGCCCGGTCTTCCGCTGGGACCGGCTGTACCTGGGCGGCGGCAACTCGGCCCTCATCGACGCCGAGAACCTGGCCCTCCTGGGCGACGACGTGACGATCGTCCCCAACACGGCCGGCGTCGTCGGCGGCGCCCGAGCGTGGAAGCTCATCGGCCCGTAGGCGCGGTCTTGGCCGTTTCGTCCGGTTTGCCAGGCTACGACCTGGGCCGGACGAGCCCCGACTCGTACGCGAGCACCACGGCCTGCACCCGGTCCCGGAGCTCAAGCTTGGTCAGAATGTGCCCGACATGCGTCTTGACGGTGGTCTCAGCAACGTGCAGCCGCTCACCGACCTCGGCGTTCGACAGCCCTTGAGCGACGAGCAGCAGCACTTCCAGCTCCCGCTCGGTCAGATCCGTGAGCCGCCGTCCCTTCCCGCCACCGCCACCGATTCCGTTGCCGCCCGCCGTTCCCCTCCCGCCAGCAGGTCCGCCACCGCCCCCTGTTCCGCCACCGACTTCGGCTCCGCTGCCGACCCCGCCCGCGCCGCCGGCCGCGCCTCCCGCTCCGGACCCGGCCCTGGCTCCGGCGTCATCCAGGGCTCCGCCTCGTCCGGCGCCGTGCTCCGCGGCGGCCGACGGGGCAAACCGCCCGGCGAACCGCTCCAGCAGCCGCCGGGTCACCCGCGGCGCGACAACGGCATCACCGGCGGCCACGATGCGAATCGCGGACAGCAGTTCGGCCGGCGGCGCGTTCTTCAGCAGAAACCCACTGGCCCCCGCCTGCAACGCCGCGAACGCGTCCTCGTCGGTGTCGAACGTCGTCAGCACCAGCACCCGCGGCAGCCCACCCCGCGCGACCAGCTCCGCGGTGGCCACAACCCCGTCCATGACCGGCATCCGGATGTCCATGACCACGACGTCGGCCTCCACGCCGAGCAGCAGCCGCAACGCCTCCGCCCCGTCCCCCGCCTCCCCGACGACCGCCATGTCCTCCTGCGCCGACAGAATCATCCGGAACCCGGCCCGCACCAGCTCCTGGTCGTCAACCACCACAACCCGGATCACCGCTTACCCCCGCCCCACCGGCCACGACGGCGTGCCGTCTCCGCCCGGCCCGCGGCAGCCGGCCCGGGTGCGGCTGAGACAGCGCGGACCGTTGGCCCGCCGAGATGAGCGCGGGTCATGCTGCGGCCGCCCGAGCCAGGGGGATGGTCGCATCGACCCGCCAGCCGCCGCCCGCGCACGGCCCCACGGTCAGGACGCCCCCGTGCACGGCGATCCGCTCTCGCATGCCGATCAACCCATGCCCGACGTGGCTCTCCGCAACGGCCCAGCCGGCGCGTCCAGCCTGACCCGAGTGCCGAACCGGCCCGGTGTGGCCCGCACCGGCCCCGCCGTCGTCCACCGCCTCGATCCGGACGTCCGTGGGGGAGTACCGCAACCGCACGGTCAGCACCGCCCCGGGCCCCGCGTGCCGCAGGGCGTTGGTCACCGACTCCTGAACGATCCGGTACGCCGTCAGCTCCTCCGCCCCACTCAACCCCTCCGGACCACCTTCACGCTCCACCGCCACCCGCAGCCCCGCGGAGGCGGCCCGCTCAACGAGCGTGTCGAGCTCCGCCAGCCCGACCCGCCGCCGCGCGAGATCGACCCCGGTGCCCACCGCGCCGGACGCTGTGCCAAGCGGACCCCCGAGCCCCGCTCCAGGGACCGGACCGAGCCCGGCCGAGAGCCCGGCGTCACTCCTGGCACCGAGCCCGGCCGAGAGCCCGGCGTCACTCCTGGCACCGAGCCCGGCCGAGAGCC
>NZ_JBEXCY010000094.1:6809-41707 GCF_040605515.1 Dactylosporangium sp. NPDC005572
CCCGCGCCGAAGCCCACGGCGGCTCCCACGCCAGGCTGCGTCCCCGGCCCGGCAGCCGGCTCCGCACCCGACTCGGCCACCCGCACGGCGGCGGACAGCGGGGAGGCGGACGAGGCGGACGAGGCGGACGGTAACGGTGGTGGGGACGCGGCGCGCAGCAGGGATACCACCCGGCGCATGTCGTCCAAGGCCTCGCGGCCCGTGGCGGCGATCGTGGCCAGCGCAGTCCGGGCCTGCGTGGCCGATGGGTCCAGCGTGTACGTGGCGCCGTCCGCCTGGACGATCATCACGCTCAGGCTGTGGGCGACGACGTCGTGCAGCTCGCGGGCGATCGCCGCGCGCTCGTCCGCCGTCGCGAGGCGGGTCAGGTGGTCGCGCTCGCGCTGCAGGGTGGCGTTGCGCTCCTCCAGCGACGCGACATACAGCCGGCGGGTGCGCACCCCGTGTGCCGTCACCCACACGGCGACCGTCACCGCGCCGACGACCCAGACGACGGTCCAGAAGTTGCCGGCGCGCCGGTCCTCGGCCCACGCCCCGAGCAGCACACCGAGCCCGGCGAACGCCCCGGCCAGGATCGGCCAGCGCCCGCCCGGCCCGTACTTGACGACCGAATACATCGACACGAGCACCGCCACGTCGAACAGCCGGACCATCGGCTGGACGGCCAGGTGGGCGGCCGCCAGCCCGTACACGACGAAGGCCACCGGCACCGCGAGCGCCCGCCGCGCGAGCAGCGCCGCCGCCATGACGAACCCGCAGGCCAGCACCACCGCGCCGGTCGTGCCGCGCTCCATGAGGGCGAGGCACACGATCCCCGCCGCCAGCGCCCCGTCGAACACCCACCGCATGCCGCCCACCCTAGGTCGCCCCTACGACAGAACCGCCGACAACGCCGCCCGCCGGGCGGGCAGCACCGCCGCCGCGACCCCGGCGAGCGCCGCCAGCAGCACGAACAGCCCCAGCCGCCCCACCGGCACCGCCACCAACGGGTCGACCGCCCCGAACCCGGCCAGCGTGGTCAGCCAGCCGTACAGCACGCCGAACGCCACCCCGATCAGCGCCCCCGCGGTCGCCATGAGCAGCGCCTCCACCAGCAGCGTCGCCGCGAGCTGCCGGCGGGTCAGGCCGAGCGCCCGCAGCAGCGCCGACTCCCGGGCGCGCTCCAGCACGGACAGCGACAGCGTGTTGGCGATCCCGACGAGGGCGATGAGCAGGGAGCAGGCCAGCAGCACCGCGATGATCCCCACCAGCTGGTCGACGGCCGCCTTCCGGTCGTCCCGGACGTCGGCCAGGTCGTCGTAGCGCACCAGCGGCGCGTCGGCCAGCGCCGCGTCGAGCCGCTCGCGCGCCGCCGCGCCGGGGGTGGCCCGGACGAGGATCATGGATGCGGCGCTACCGCCGGGGAAGAGCACCGCGAAGTCGCGCGGACTGACGACGAGGTCGCCGGTCAGGCTGGGGCCCTGCACCGTGGCCGCCACGGTGACGGTGAGCGTCCGCCCGCCGGCCCGCACGGTGAGCCGGTCGCCCGGCCGGGCGTGCCCGAGCACATCGGAGGCGGCGGGCACCCGGGCCGTGCCGTCCGCGACCCCGCCGGTGCCGACGAGGACCGACCGGCCGTCGACGACGGCGTCGGCCTGCCGCACCGCCTCGACCGACGCGAACGCCGGGTCGCCGGACAGCGACGCGGTCACCGACGGCGGGATCGTGGTGCCGTTGACCGCGGGCACGACGAGATAGTCGACCGGGAACGCCCGGTCGAGCTGGGCCGTCGCCGTCCGGTCAACGGTCGCCGCGATCGTGCTCCCGCCGGCCATGAGCGCCACCCCGATCACCAGCGTCGCCGTGGTCGCGGCGGTCCGGCCCGGGTTGCGCCGGGCGTTGGCGGCCGCGAGCCGGGCCGGCACGCCGAACACCCGGGCGGGCAGCCAGCCGAGCGCCGCCACCAGCCGGCCGACCAGCAGCGGCGACAGCAGGAGCAGCGCCAGGAACGTGCCGGTGCCGCCGGCCATGACCAGCACCATGCCCTCCTCCGCGCCACCGGCCCGCAGCCCGGCGCCGGTCAGCGTGGCGCCGCCGGCGAGCGCGAGCCCGGCCAGCACGAGCGTCCACCGCCGCCGCGGCTCCTCGCCGGTGATGCGCAGCGCGGCGACCGGCGGGACCCGACCGGCCCGCAGCGCCGGAACCGCCGCCGACACGACGGTCACCAGCAGGCCCAGCGCGACCGCGACGAGCAGCGGCGGCGCGCTGAGCACGGGCCGCCCGCCCGGCAGCCCGAGCAGCGTGCCGCCGCGGGCCAGCCCGGCCGCCACCCTGAGCCCGGCCACCGCCCCCACGAGTGAGGCGGCGAGCCCGACCGCGGCCGACTCGAGCAGCACCAGCCGCATCACCTGGCCGCGCCGGGTGCCGACGCAGCGCAGCAGCGCGGTCTCGCGGATCCGTTGCGCCATCAGGATGTTGAAGGTGTTGAAGATGACGAACCCGGCGACCAGCACGGCCACGGCCGCGAACAGCACGAGCCCGACGAACACCCCGTTGAGCTGTCCGGACGCGGCCCGGGCCAGGTCGTGCCGGAGCTGCTCACCCGTGCGGAACCGGGCCTGCGCCGGCCCGCCGGCCGCGATGCGGTCGCGCACCTCGCCCGCGTCGGCGCCGGGGCGCAGCGTCGCGACGACCTCCCGGAACCCGCTCGCGCCGGTCAGCCGCACCAGCTCCGCCTGCGTGAGCACCACGGTCGCCGCGCCCCCGGCGCTGTCCACCGTGCCGACGATCCGCAGTTCCTGCCGTGCGCCGCCGGCGTCGACCACGACCGCGGTGTCTCCCACGGTGATTCCGGTGGCCTCCACGGTCCCGCCGTCAAGGGCGGCCTCACCGCCCCGCACCGGCAGTCGCCCGGTCCGCAGGTCGAAGCCCCGCAGTGCCGGGACCGAGCCGGTGCCGACCGCGGCCGGCGGCTCCCCGAACGTCGTGACCGGCCAGCCGTGCCGGTCGAGCAGCGGCAGCGGCGCGGACATCCGCCCGTCCACGTCGGCGACGCCGGCCGTGTTCCGGACAGCATCCACAGTGGACATCGGCAGGCGCGCGTCGCCGGTCGCCGTCACGGCGACGCCGACGTTGCGGGCGGCCCGCGCGTACTCGTCGTAGAGCGCGGCCGAGGCCGTGTCCCGGTAGACCAGGATGCCCGCGACGAACGCCACCGAGAGCACGATCGCGAGCGCGGTCGGCACCAGGCGGCGCGGTCGCAGCGAGGACAGGGCGAGTCGGAGCACGGCTCGACGTTAGGCGGGCGGTGGGCTGTTCCGCGTCGGACCAGAGCCGTAGTACCCAGGTAGGAGGCCGGGCGCCGGCGAGAAATTGTCGTACCCTCCGCCTACGGTCGGCGCCATGACAACCTCAGATCACATCGGCCACGGCCGCTATCCACTCGGCCGCCTCCTGCTCGCTGGCGAAGGAGCGCCGGGTCGCGAAGACCGTCGCCGAGCCGCCCACGTTGACGACGAAGGTCACCGCCCACGTCTGCTGGTCCTTGCGAAACGTGCGGGCCCGCGTGTCCAGGTGGATCGGGGCGAGCAGCGTGGCGTGGGCCAGGTTGAGGTAGGTCGGCTGCGAGGTCGACATGTCGACCACGGGCACGAGTCTCATGGAACGACCCTAGACCGTGTAAGAAGTCTTAGAACCGTCGTAAGAAATCAACAAAGATGAGTCTAGATGTTGCGTTGCCCACGGGCCGGGGTTACCGTCCCAGATGCACCGCCTCCGCCAACCGGTGCATCGACCGAACGCCTCCACCCCCTGCCTGACCGGGTCAGGCCCCGGACCCCCGTCCCGACCGCCGACACGGGGGCCTTGGGCGACCCTGTCGGCTCGTCGAAAGCGAGCAATCATGCTCAGGCTCACCCGAAGCGGGCGGACGACCGCCCGAGACACGACCGGGCGGTCACCCGCCCCGGTCGCGGCCGGGCGGCTCTCCCGCCTCCCGCGGCCGCGCATCCGGACCGCCGCGCTGGTCGCCGGCACCACGCTGGCCGCCGCCGGCGTGGCCGTCGCCGTCAGCACCCCGGCATTGGCGGCCGCCACCGGCGGCGTCGGGGCGACGCTGCCCTACGTGCAGGTCCAGGCCGAGAACTCGACCACCAACGGCACCGTCATCGGCCCCTCCGCGCAGTACAACACCCTCGCCGCCGAGGCGTCGTACCGCAAGGCGGTGACCCTGCAGGGCCAGGGCAAGTTCGTCGAGTTCACCACGCCCGTGTCGACGAACTCGATCGTCTTCCGTTACAGCATCCCCGACTCCGGCAACGGCTCGGTCTACACGGCGCCGATCTCGCTGTACATCGACGGCACGCGGCAGACCAACTTCACGCTGACCAACGCCTACAGCTGGTATTACGGCGGATACCCGTTCACCAACTCGCCGGGCAGCAACGCCCACCACTTCTACGACGACGTCAACCGGCTCTTCACCCAGACCTACCCGGCCGGGACGAAGTTCCGCCTGCAGGTCGACGCCGACTCGACCGCCTCGTCGTACACCATCGACTTCGCCGACTTCGAGAACGTGAGCGGGCCGCTGTCCCAGCCGGCCGGCTCGGTCTCCATCACCAGCCGCGGCGCCGACCCGACCGGCGTGCAGGACTCGACCTCGGCGATGAACCAGGCGATCGCCGCCGCCGGCGCGGGCGGCACCGTCTGGATCCCGCCGGGCACGTTCAAGATCCAGGGCCACATCGCGGTCAACAACGTCACCATCAAGGGTGCCGGCATGTGGCACTCGCGCACCCAGGGCGACCGGATCGGGTTCTACGGCAACTACCCGCCGACCCCGAGCGCCAACGTGCACCTCGCCGACTTCGCCATCTTCGGCAACGTGCAGGAGCGCAACGACGGCGACCAGGTCAACGGCATCGGCGGCGCGATGAGCAACTCCACCGTCGACCGGGTCTGGATCGAGCACACCAAGGTCGGCGCCTGGATGGACGGGCCGTTCACCAACCTGGTGTTCAGCCAGATGCGGCTGCGCAACTTCACCGCCGACGCGATCAACTTCCACAACGGCGTCACCAACTCGAAGGTGACCAACTCCGACGTGCGCAACGCCGGCGACGACGGCCTGGCGATGTGGGCCGAGGTCAACGCCGACGCGAACAACTCGTTCGACCACAACACGGTGCAGTATCCGATCCTGGCCAACGGCATCGCGATCTACGGTGGCCACGACAACGTGGTCGCCGACAACAAGGTGATCGACTCCGGCCTGACCCAGGGCGGCGGCATCCACGTCGGGCAGCGGTTCAACTCGACCCCGCTCGGGCGCACCGACGTGCTGCGCAACACGATCATCCGGTCCGGCAGCCTCGACCCCAACTGGAACTTCGGGGTCGGCGCGCTGTGGTTCGACGCCCGGGACGCCGCCATGTCGGGGCTGGTCAACGTCGACAACATCCTGATCCAGCAGAGCCCGTTCGAGGCGATCCAGTTCGTCTCCGGATCGAGCATCTCCAACGTGCGGATCAACAACGCCACGATCCAGAACACCGGCACGTGGGCGATCCAGGAGCAGGTCGGCGGCTCGGCCACGATCAGCAACAGCTCGGCGACCGGCGTCGGGGCGCCGGCCGCGATCTACAACTGCGGCGTCGGCTTCACCCTGACCGACGGCGGCGGCAACTCCGGCCTGAGCGGCTCGGCGTGCCAGAACATCACCAACCCGGCCTTCCCGCCGTACCTGCCGGACAACGGCTCGAACATCACCGTCAGCCCCAGCGCCCTCGGCTTCGGCAGCGTCGCCACCGGCGCCACCAGCGCGGCGCAGACGGTGACCGTGACCAACGGCGGCACCGCGGCGGCGGCCGTCGGCACGATCGCGGTCACCGGCGACTTCGCGCAGACCAGCACCTGCGGCAGCAGCCTCGCCGCCGGCGCCTCCTGCACGGTGAGCGTCACGTTCCGCCCGACGGCGGCCGGTGCCCGCACCGGCACGCTCAGCGTCACCGCCGGCGGGGTCACCAGCACGGTGCCGCTGTCCGGCACGGGCGTCGCGCCCGGCCCGGTGCTCAACGCCAACCCGCAGTCGCTGTCGTTCCCGGCGACGGTCGTCGGCGCGCAGTCGGCCACCCAGACGGTGACCGTGACCAACTCGGGCACCACCGCGGCGACGGTCTCCGGCGTCGCGGCGAGCGGCGACTTCAGCCAGACGAACACCTGCTCGTCGCTGGCGGTCGGCGCCTCCTGCACGATCACGGTCCGGTTCGCCCCGACGGCGTCCGGCGCCCGCAGCGGGAGCGTCACCGTCACCAGCAACGCGAACAACAGCCCGCTGGCGATCGGCCTGTCCGGCAGCGGCATCGGCACGAACACCAACATCGCGCTGAACAAGCCGACCACCGCCTCCAGCCAGGTCAACGGCACGCAGGCGGCGACCACCGCGACCGACGGCAACACCGCGACCTACTGGGAGAGCGCCAACAACGCGTTCCCGCAGTGGGTGCAGGTCGACCTCGGCGCGGTGACCAGCATCGGCCGGGTCACGCTGAAGCTGCCGCCGGCGACGGCCTGGGCCACCCGCACGCAGACGCTGTCGGTGCTGGGGTCCAACGACGGCAACAGCTTCAGCCAGATCGTGGCGCCGGCCGGGCGGACCTTCGACCCGGCGACGGGCAACACGGTGGACATCACGCTGCCGGCGACGAGCACGCGGTACGTCCGCGTGAACATCACGGCGAACACCGGCTGGCCGGCGGGGCAGGTGGCCGAGCTGGAGGTGTACCCGTCCGGCGGCACGACGCCGAACGCGCCGACGCTCAGCACGATGCCGAGCTCGCTCACGTTCGGTTCGCAGGTGGTCGGCAGCACCAGCGCCGCGCAGGCGGTGACCGTGACCAACTCGGGCACCGCGGCGGCGACCGTCACCGGGGTCTCGGTGAGCGGTGACTACACGCAGACGAACAACTGCGGCTCGATCGCGGTCGGGGCCTCCTGCGTCGTCAACGTGAGCTTCCGGCCCACCGCGACGGGCACCCGCACCGGCACGCTCACCATCACCAGCAACGCGTCGAACAGCCCGACGACGGTGTCACTCACCGGCACCGGCGGCAGCACGGCGCCGGTGAACCTGGCTGCGGGCCGGCCGACGGCGGAGTCGAGCCACGTGCAGGTGTACACCTCGGCCAACATCACCGACGGCGACCAGGGCAGCTACTGGGAGAGCGCCAACAACGCGTTCCCGCAGTGGGTCCAGGTCGACCTGGGCAGCGCCCAGTCGGCGTCGCGCATCGTGCTGCAGCTCCCGGCCGGCTGGGGCACCCGCACCCAGCGCATCGAGGTCCTCGGCAGCACCAGCGGCTCGTCGTGGACCCAGGTGAAGGCCCCGGCCGACTACGTCTTCGACCCGGGCGCCAACAACACCGTCACCATCACGTTCGGCGCGACGAGCCAGCGCTACCTCCGCCTGCAGTTCACGTCGAACAACGGCTGGCCGGCCGGCCAGCTCTCCACCTTCCAGGTCTGGACCGTGTAACCGGCACGGCCGACGCACCGACGGCTGCCGGGTCCCGCGCGGACCCGGCAGCCCTGCCGTGTCCGGCCCGGGCACGCGGACGAGGCCGGACGGACCGACGGACGTGGTCCTGGGGAGCGGTCGGCCACCGCCGGATACAGTGCGCCTTATGGTCATCCCGAAGCGGGCGCGGATCCTGCTCTGGTTCTTCGGCGTCGTGCTGCTCATCGTGCTCGTGCTCGGCGCCGCCGGGGCGTTCGACTCGCCGATGGAGATGTTCGCGGCGCTCGCCGCGCTGCTCGCGGGGCTCGGGACCGTGGGGCTTGCCCTGAGCTACTACTTCAACTGGCCGCCGCGAGACTAGCGGGAGCCGCCGCGGGATCAGTCGCTGTTCACCCAGAACCAGTCGGCCGGCTCGTGGTCGACGCCCGCCTCGGTGAACCAGGACGTCACGCGGTCGCGGGCGGCGCCGAGCTCCTGGCCGTCGGCCAGTTCGCCGGACGCCACGCGGGCGCGGAAGGCGCGAGCCAGCCGGCCCTCCAGGTCGCCGCGGCCGCCCGGGGACGGGGACGGGGACGGGGACAGGTGCTCCACCAGGGTGGCCAGGCTGGTGTACCGCGTGCGCACCCCGTACGAGTACTCACGTCCCGCGTCGCCGCGCTGGGGCAGGTAGTCGTACTCCTCGTGGAACGATATCCGGCCCGCCTCCGGGTCGATGCGCAGCACCAGCTGGAAGACGCAGTCGGTCGACGTGCGGTGGACGCGCAGCAGCCGCTCGGTACGCATGAAACCCTCCTGTTTCGCCTCGACGCCGGCCGTCGCGAACCACTCGGCGACCCGGCCGCGGTTGACCTGGCGGGGGAGATCGGGGGCGAGCCGGCCGTCGGCGGCGAGGGCGTCGAAGCACGCGATCAGGCGGTCGTCGGCGCGGCCCGGGAACGTGCGGCCGAGCATCCCCTCGAAGTGGTCGGCCAGCGCCGGAGCCGCGTCGAGCGGCGCGACCACCGCGTGGACGGTGCCGCCGTCGCGGTGCGGGCCCGCGCGGTACTCCTCCTCGAACCGCACCGTCGCCGGGCGCATCCCCGCCCAGAAGCGCAGGCCCAGCACGAGCGTGCAGCCCTCGTCGGGGCGCGCGGCCCGCAGGATCTCGTGCTCCCGGGCCCGGCCTCCGATGCGGTACCGCACGTCGCCCGCCCGGCACCATTCGACGACCCGGTCGCGGTTGGCCTGCGGCGGCAGGTGTGCGCCGAGCACCCCCTGCCCGACCAGCGCCGCGAGGTCGGCGCGCAGCCGCCCGGGCCCGTCGTCGGCGTCCGGCACCGGCAGCCCGGCCTGCTCCTCGACCGCGGCCGCGAGCGCGCCGGCCGAGCGGAGGGCCACGTCGACCTCGTGCGTGTACTTGCCGCCGCGGTGCTCGTACACCTCGCTGAACCGCACCCCGAAGACGCTCTCGCGCGCCGGGTCGGTGGCCGGCCACCACTGCAGCAGCAGGATCCGCCGGTGCCCGTTCGGCTCGGTGGCGGTGAGCAGCGGATGTCCACAATGGACCGACCGGATCCCGGAGCCGTCGGTCCAGCGCGCGTCGTAGGCGACACCGGCCGACACGCACCAATGTGCGATCGTGTCGCGATTCCCACCGCCCCGGTAGCGCGGATGCAGCTCCCCGGCCTTGGTGAGGATCTCGACCACCCGCCGGGCGACAGCCTCGGTGGAATCCGACTTTTCCGATGTGTCGGCGGACCCGACCGCAGACAACAGCGCGGGCAGGCCGGCGGCAGGCACCAGGACCGAGCCGAAGCGGCCCCGGTCGTCCGGGGGCTCGGCGAACTCGGCGAAGCCCGGAGGGCCCGCGATCACCCGCATGGAGGGCAATCTACCTACACAGGCGTCGCGAAGGGGACCGTGTCGATGCCCAGCGCCAGCGCCACCGCGCCCAGGGCGGCCGCCCGCAGCGCGAGCGCGCTCTGCACCACCTCGACGGAGTCGGCCGCCGCGGCCAGCGCCGTCTCCGCCAGGCCCCGCTGCAGCGGCTCGCGGAGCAGGTCGGTGGCGGCGCCCAGTTCGTCGCCGAGCAGGACGCGCTGCGGGTTGATGAGGTTGACCAGGTTGCCCAGGGCGTAGCCGAGCTGCGTGCCGGCATCCATGATCAGGCGGCGGCAGCCGGGGTCGCCGGACTGGGCGTACTCGATCAGGCCGGCCAGGTCGTGCAGCTCCGGGTGGGACTGGCGGGCGTGGGCCAGCAAAGCGCGGCCGCCGACCGCGAGCTCGACGCAGCCGCGGTTGCCGCAGCGGCAGACCGCGCCGCGGGCGTCCAGGGTCACGTGGCCCAGTTCGCCCGCCGTGCCGGCGGTGCCGCGGTACAGGCGGCCGTCCAGGACGATGCCGGCGCCGATGCCGGTCGCGAGCTTCACGTAGACCAGGTCGGTGCAGCCCCGGCCGGCGCCCCAGACGTACTCGCCCAGGGTGGCCAGGTTGGCGTCGTTGTCGACCCGGACCGGCAGGTCGAGGCGGGTGGTGAGCTCCTCGGCCGGGAGCAGGTCGGCCCAGCCGGGCAGCATGGGTGGCGAGCCGATCCGCCGGTCGCGGGTGATCGGGGCGGGCACGCCGAGGCCGACCCCGACGACCTCGGCGCGGCCGGCGCCGATGTCGGACAGCGCGGCGTCGATGAGGCCGACCGCGAGGTCCAGCGCGTCGAAGGGCCGGTCGTCGATGTCGAAGTCGGTGCGGGCCTCCCGCTCGGCGAGGACCGCGTGGCCGAGGTCGGCGAGGGCGACGCGCACGTGCCGGCGGCCGATGTCGGCGCCGACCGCGATGCCGGCCTGGCGGGTCAGCTGGACCACCGACGCGGGGCGTCCGCCGACCGGGCGGGCCGCGGCGCCGGTGCGCTCGCTGACCAGGCCCGCGCCGCCGAGGTCGGTGAGCACGGCGGAGACCGTCGGCCGGGACAGGCCGCTCAGCGTGACCAGCTCGGCCCGGGTGCGGGGGCCGTACAGGCGCAGCGTCTCGGCTACCCTCCTGGCCGTCCCGCCCAGTTCACGGCGCCACAGGTCGCGGGGATACGTCGGGTGCGCCGCCACGGCGCGTAATCCTCCAACCGCACAGGCAGTTATGTCAAGGTCTTACCGAACCGTACCCTCACGGGGCGCATCGCCCGTCAGGCCTCCCTCCAGATTGCAGGGATGTCACAACTCGAATGCCAGGAGTTGACAGAACCCCCGCCAAAGACGAAGGTCCCGGGTGAGACCTTTCCCGCAAGGTTCAACACGTTCACACACACCCACACTCCGCAACCGCAAACATGTGACACACCCCCGAGCAACGTGCAACATCCCGTGATGGAGGGACGAATGCGCTTCAGCGGAAGCACTCGCGTGGCGTTCGCCGCCGCCGGCGTCGCGCTGGCCCTGGTGGCCAGCGGCTGTGGTGCCGACGACGGCGACGGCAGCAGCGGCACCGGCAGCAAGCAGGTCGAGGTCTTCACCTGGTGGGCCGACGGCGGCGAGAAGGCCGGCCTCGACGGCCTGGTGACGCAGTTCAAGACGGACTGCTCGCAGTACGAGTTCGTCAACGGCGCGGTCGCCGGCGGTGCCGGTTCGAACGCCAAGCAGGTGCTGGCCTCCCGGCTGCAGCAGAGCGACCCGCCGGACACGTTCCAGGCGCACGCCGGCGCCGAGCTGACCGACTACATCAAGGCCGGCCAGATCGAGGACATCTCCGCGCAGTACAAGGAGTGGGGCCTCGACAGCGCCTTCCCGAAGGGCCTCGTCGAGAGCCTGACGGTCAACGGCAAGATCTACTCCGTGCCGGCCAACATCCACCGCGCCAACGTGCTGTGGGCGAACAAGAAGGTCCTCACCGACGCCGGCATCACCGCCGCGCCCAAGGACCTCGCCGAGTTCTTCACCCAGCTCGACACGCTCAAGGCCAAGGGCGTCGCCGCCCCGCTGGCGCTGGGCAAGGACTGGACCCAGCAGATGCTGTTCGAGGCCGTCCTGATCAGCGACCTCGGCGCGGACAAGTTCAACGGCCTGTGGAACGGCAAGACCGACTGGGCCGGCGCCGACGTCACCAAGGGCATCGAGGACTACAAGAAGCTCCTGTCGTACTCCAACAAGGACCGCGACACCTTCGACTGGACCGACGCCGAGAAGCTGGTCATGGACGGCAAGGCCGCCTACCAGCTCATGGGTGACTGGGAGGCCGCCGACCTCGACGCCAAGGGCTTCAAGGACTACAGCTACTCGGTCTTCCCGGGCAACGGCAACGCCTACCAGTGGCTCGCCGACTCGTTCGTGCTGCCGAAGGGCGCCAAGAACCCCGAGGGCACCAAGTGCTGGCTGAAGACCCTGGGCAGCGCCGCCGGCCAGAAGGCCTTCAACACCAAGAAGGGCTCGATCCCGGCCCGCACCGACTCGGTCGCCAGTGACTACCCGGCCTACCAGCAGTCGGCCATCAAGGACTGGGCGAACGGCGTCGCCGTCCCGTCCTGCCCGCATGGCTCGGCCTGCTCGCAGGGCTGGCAGGGTGCGGTCGCCTCGGCGCAGGGCAAGTTCTCCAGCGACGGTAACGTCGCCGCACTGCAGACCGCGCTCGTCGCCGCGGCAAAGCAGTACGCCGGCAAGTAAGTAGCACCGACGGACGCACCGGAGCGGGCGGCAGCCTGCTCCGGTGCGCCCATGACGGAGGACCCGCGGTGACCACCACCACTGAAACGACCCGACCCCGCCGCAGTCCCGGAGCGAACCGCGCGAAACTGCGCCGGTGGGCCCCGGGCCTGATCCTGCTGTCCCCCTCGCTCGTGCTCCTGGCGGTCTTCGTGTACGGCCTGATCGGCTGGACGGCGAAGCTGAGCTTCAGCGACGAGCACGACGCCCTCGGCAGCAAGGGCTTCGTCGGTCTCAAGAACTTCACCGACCTCTTCACCGAGGACATCAACGACCGGTTCGTCCACTCGCTGAAGAACCTGCTCGTCTTCACCGTCGTGTTCATGGTCGGGGCCATGGCGATGGGCCTGCTCTGGGCGTTCCTGCTGGAGCGGGGCGTGCGCGGCGAGGGCTTCTTCCGCGCCGTCTTCCTGTTCCCGATGGCCGTCTCGTTCGTCGCCAGCGGCGTCGTGTGGCGCTGGCTGATGAACTCCGGCACCGACGACTCGGCCGGCGGCCTCAACCGCATCTTCGTCGACCTGCACCTCGGGTTCCTGCAGAACCCCTGGTGGACCGACCCCGACTGGGGCATGGCGGCGATGGCGCTGCCGGCGATCTGGCAGCTGTCGGGCTACGTGATGGCGCTGTTCCTGTCCGGCTTCCGGGGCATCCCGGCCGAGCTGCGCGAGGCCGCCGCCGTCGACGGCGCGACCGGCTGGCAGCTCTACCGGCACGTGCTGTTCCCACAGCTCACGCCGACCGCGCTGTCCGCGCTCATCATCCTCGGGCACATGTCGATGAAGATGTTCGACCTCATCATGTCGGTGTCCGGCGCCCAGTGGATCACCGAGGTTCCCGCGGTCTACGTCTGGCAGACGCTACTCACCAGCGACTACGCCAAGGCGGCGGCCATCTCGATCATCCTGCTGGTGCTGGTGGCGATCGTGATCGTGCCGTACCTCATCTACAACAACCGGGTGGAGCGCCGCTCATGACCGGTCCGGAGCGGAGCGGAGGGGCCGGGCATCGGCTGGCTCCGTTTGAAGGTCATGAGACCGACGAGCGAAGCGAGGAGGGAGCATGACCGCGAGCACTGTGACGCCGGCGCCCGAGGCGGTCGACGCCCCGGCGCCGCGCAGGAAGCCGCGGGGCTCGATCCACGCCCGCTCGCCGCTCGCGCGGGTCCTCACGTACGTCCTGCTGCTGTTCTTCCTGATCATCGTCCTGATGCCGGCCTACGTGCTCATCGTCACGAGCCTGAAGTCCGGCCGGGAGATCGGCGTCAACGGGCAGTGGAACCTGCCCTCCGAGTGGACCTTCGCGTCGTGGGAGAAGGCGTGGACGTCGCTGCGCCCGTCCTTCATCCGCACGTTCGAGCTGGCGATCCCGGTCGCGCTGATCTCGTCGGTCCTCGGCGCCGCCAACGGCTTCGTGCTGTCGCGCTGGCGCTTCCCGGGCGCCGACGTGGTGTTCACGCTGATCCTGTTCGGCATGTTCATCCCGTACCAGGCCGTCATGATCCCGCTGCGCCAGATCGTGCACGAGATCGGCCTGCCGCCGGGCATCTCGACGCTGGTCTTCGTGCACTGCGTCTACGGCATCCCGATCTGCACGCTGATCTTCCGCAACTACTACGCCACGACCGTGCCGGTGGAGCTCATCGAGGCGAGCCGGGTCGACGGCGCCGGGATGCTGCGCACGTTCCGCTCGGTGATCCTGCCGATCTCCGCGCCGGGCTTCGTCGTGACGATCATCTGGCAGTTCACCTCGGCCTGGAACGACTACCTGTTCGCGATCTTCATGTCGAACACCCGCAACGGGCCGGTGACGATCGCCTTGAACGCGCTGGCCGGCGCGCAGTCGCCGGACTACGCCGCCTCGATGGCGGGCGCGCTCATCGCGTCGCTGCCCACGCTGCTGGTGTACATCGTGCTGGGCCGCTGGTTCATCGGCGGACTCATGGCGGGCTCGGTCAAGAGCTGAGCCACACCCAGACAGCGGCCCGCCGGAACCCCGGCGGGCCGCTGTTAGGCTGCCCGCGTGACCGTTACGTTCGCTCAGCTGACCACCATGCGCGTCGGTGGCCCGATCGGCCGGCTGGAGATCACCGAGAGCACCGGCCACGCCGTCGACCTGCTGCGGGCGCATGACGAGCGCGTGCCGCTCCTGGTGATCGGCGGCGGCTCGAACCTCGTGGTCGGCGACGAGGGATTCGACGGCACCGTGATCAAAATGGCCTCCAAGGAGGTCGACCTCGACGGCGAGCGCGTCACCGCGTCCGCCGGCGTCGACTGGGACGGCCTCGTCGAGCTCACCGTGGCGGAGGGCCTGTCCGGCCTGGAGGCCCTGTCCGGCATCCCCGGCACGGTCGGCGGCACCCCGGTGCAGAACGTCGGCGCCTACGGCTACCTCACCGGCGACGTGCTGGAGGCGGTCACCGTCTACGACCGGCAGACCGGCGCGCTGGAGCGCTGGGGCGTCGAGCGGTGCGGGTTCGGCCCGCACCGGCAGTCGGTGTTCAAGCACACCGACCGTTGGGCGATCATCGACGTCACCTACCGGCTGCGCCGCAGCGACCAGTCCCTGCCGCTGACGTACGAGGTGCTGTACCAGAGCCTCGGCGTGGAGAAGGGCGGCACCGCCAAGCCGGCCGACGTGCGCGACGCGGTCGTGCAGATCCGCCGCGGCCGCGGCATGGTCCTCGACCCGGCCGACCACGACACCTGGAGCGTCGGGTCGTTCTTCGTCAACCCGGTCGTGCCGGCCGATACCGTCCCCGCGAAGGTCTACGAGCGCGGCGGTCCCGCCTACCCGGACCCCGAGGGCACCAAGCTGTCGGCGGCCTGGCTCATCCAGTCGTCGGGCTTCTCCCGGGGGTACGGCGGAGAGTGGGGCAACGGCCGCGTGACCCTGTCGAGCCGCCACACGCTGGCGATCACCAACCGGGGCGGTGCGACGGCGACCGACGTGGTGCGGTTTGCGGCGCACGTCGCCGACGGCGTCGAGGCCGAGTACGGGCTGCGCCTGACCCCCGAGTGCGACCTGGTCAACTGCGCGTTCTGAGCGAGCGGCCGGCCGGCCCGGGCAAAGCGGGCCGGCCGGCCGGGGCAAGCTACACCCAGTGGATGTCGCTGTCCGTGTAGAGACAGTTCGTGCTGTCCGGGCCGGAGCCGATGTGGCTCGGCTCGCTGCCCTTCGGCACGCCCTTGTACTTGTCGCAGATGATCGTCTTGTGCGACGAGTCGCCCACGATCGTGATGTTCGAGAACCGGGCCGTGTCGCCCCAGTTCGTGTTGATGCCGGCGATCACCTTGGTCGACGTGGCGCGGATGTTGCTCACGACCACGTGCCGCTGGAACGAGTTGGTGCAGTTGCCGCAGGCGCGGTACAGCTTGCCGGAGCTCTCCACGGAGAAGCCGGAGATGTTCACCGTGCCGTTGCCGTTGTGCTGGAACACCTTGTCGCTCGCCGACCTCGCGCCACCGCCGATGACGTAGCTGGTGCCGCCGCCGGTGCCCATGAAGGTGGCGGCGTCCTCGCCGACGTCCTCCCACCAGACGTTCTGGATGGTGCAGGTGCCGAGGCAGTGGATGCCGTCACCGGCGGGTGCGCCGATGATGACGTTCTTGATCGTGCCGCCGTTGGCGACCTCGAACATCGGGTCCTGGCTCTCGCTCTGGCCGCCGTCGCCGATGCAGCAGTACCGCTTCATCCCGCCGTCGAGCGTGCCCGACACGCTGATCGTGCCGCTCACCGACACGTCACCGGTCTTCGACGGCCAGGAGCCCGACGGGTTGGTGCCGGTGGGCGTCGGGGTCGGCGTGCGCGACGGTGTCGGCGACGCCGACGTGGGCCCGGCGGTCGGTCCGGTGGTCGTCGGGCCGGGGCCCGCCGCGTCGCTGACCGTCACGTCGTCGAACGAGGCGCTCGCGTACCCCGTCTGGATGCCGATCCGGCCCGTGGAGGCGACGCTGCTCGAGCCCGAGCCGACGACGGCGCCGTCGACCGAGCCGGAGATGCTGCTGCCGGAGACCGTGAGGCTCAGCGTGTACCACGTGCCGTTGCTCACGGTGCGGCTGGCGGAGCCGAGCACCGTGACCGAGCCGCTGTTCACGGCCTGGAGCTGCATCGCGTTGCCGGGCAGCAGCGCCAGCCGGTAGAACGTCGTCGAGCCCTTCGCCCGCGCGAGCAGGCCGACGAACCCGTTGCTGCCGATCGACGAGGGCTGGACCCGGGCCGAGACCGTGTAGTTGGTCCAGCCGCTGTCGCCGGCGAACAGGCGGGCGTTCTCGCTGCCGGCGTTGCTCTGGTTCGCGGCGCCGGAGACGACGGCCCACGTGCCGCCGGACTTCGACCAGCCGCTGGTGTCGCCGTCACTGAAGTTGTCGCTGAACAGGGTGGCCGCGAACGCGATCTGACTGAAGATCGCCGCCGCGGCGGTGAATGCGACGGCGCTGCCGGCCACGATGGGCCATCTGCGCCGCCTGGGACGGGTGACCATGCATACCTCCGGAGATGGGGCGGAGACGCGTGCATGGGGTGTTCGCGGCACGTGACTGGGCGGGTCTGCCGCGATGCGCGCCGGGGAGAAGCACTGAGGAAAGCGCTTTCCCCTCGGCGCCCAACATAGACCTTCGTCTACCGCTGGTCAACCGCCCTACGCGGCCGGCGCCAGGTGCATCCAGGTGAAGACGAGCGGCACGTCGCCGTCGCTGACCAGGTGGTGGTTCTCACCAGGCTCGATGATGAGGATGTCGCCGGCGGTGAACCGCGTGTCGCGGGCCCCGTTCAGTTCGAGCACGCCCGCACCCTGCACGATCGTGAAAATTTCAGGGACGTCGTGCACGTGGTGGTCGGACTCGTCGTGGGTGCGGTGCCCGGGCGCGTCGTACCGGCTGATGCCGCCGCGCATCACCGGCCCCCAGCCGCTGCCGATGGCGGCGAGCGTGGCCGGGGTGCCGCCGTCGGGCAGGTCGGCGATGTTGAGCTTCCTCACCGCAGGGCTCCGATCTCTGAGAACAGCGCGCCCCGGGCGGCGGCGGCGCGGACGTGGTGTGCGATGCCGGGAATGACGAGCCCGTCGCCGTCGGGGTGCGGCGCGAGCCGCTCCCGGGGCAGCAGCTCCGGGGTGGGAGCGGCCATGATCGCGGCGGCGAGGGCGGTGAACGGTTCGGTGCGCTCCAGCGGCACCAGCAGCGGCGTGCCGTCGGCGCGGTGGTCGAGGAGGTTCTCCAGCAGGCCGACCCGGCCGGGCAGGACGTCGCCGTCGAGCCGGTCCTGCGGGTAGACGACGGTGGCGGTGCCCGCGGTGCCGGTGACGGTGAGGTCGCCGGGGACGAACTCGCCGGAGCACAGCGTCACCGCCGCCGTGACGACCGGGCCGCCGGGCCCGGTGAGCCGCAGCGCGGCGGTGTCCTCGACCTCGATGTCACGCGTCCGGAACCGCTCGAGCTCGAGGGTCCACGGCGGCCGCACGCCGGCGATGGCGAGGGCCTGCATGAGCCCGTGGGCGAGGGGGTTGCACAGCGCGCCGTCCATGGTGGGCCGCCCGCCGACGCTGGACCGGCCGGCCCACGGGGACCGTTTCCAGTAGGCGTCGCCGCGCCACCAGGCCCCGGCGAGCGCGACCGAGGTCACGGTGCCGACCAGGTCCGGCAGGGCGGCCAGGACCGGCGAGCCGAGGGCCTGGAAGCCGACCTGGAGGGCCCGGCCGGACGCCGACACCGCCGCCAGCAGCGCGCGGTGCTCGTCGAGCGAGAGCACCGGCGGCTTCTCCAGCAGCAGGTCGGCGCCGGCGGCGAGCACGTCGCGGGCGATCGGGAGGTGGGTGTGCGGCGGCGTGCAGACGACGACGACCTCGGGCGCGTGCCGGTCGAGCAGCTCGCGGTGGTCGGCGTACACCGGCACGTCCGCGTCCTCGACCGGCCGCACGTCGCCGAGCGCGACGAGCCGGACCCGGTCGCCGAGCGCGGCGATGGCCCGCCGGTGCCAGTTCCCGTGCCCGGTCGCCCCGATCAGCGCGACCGAGGTGCTCACGCGCCCTCCGCTTCGCTCCGGCCGCCTGAGCCGCCGCTGAGCCCACGATGACCGGCCCCTCCGCTGCGCTCCGGACCGGTCATGGCAGCGCCTTGAGGGTCGCGGCGACGCCGTGGCGCTCCAGGTCCCGGGCCCAGTGCGCGATCTCGGCGCGCAGCTCGTCGTCGCCCGCGATCCCGGCCGGGAACACGCCTTCGAGCTGCAGCAGGTCCGGGGTGGCCCGGATCCGGTCGGCCAGGGGGTCGTCGAGCGGCAGCGGGCTGCCGTCGTCGGCGGTGCCCCGCACGAAGCGCATCCACGCGGCGACGACCAGCGCCCCGTAGCGCGGGAGGGCCTCGGCCGCGCGCCGGTCGGCGACGGTGCCGAGCAGCCGCTGCGGCAGCTTCTGGGTGCCGTCCATCGCCACCTGCAGGGTCCGGTGACCCAGGGCCGAGTTCGAGAAGCGGTGCAGGACGCTCTGCCCGTACGCCTCGACCGTGGTGCCCGGCGGGGGCTCCAGCGTCGGCGCGATGTCCTCGGCGATGAAGCGCTCCATCGTCTCGCGCATCCCCGGCAGGGCGAGGGCCCGGTCGATGGTCGGCGCACCGGCGAGGGCCCCGAGGTACGCGATGGCCGAGTGCACGCCGTTGAGCATGCGCAGCTTCATGCGCTCGTAGGGGGCGACGTCGGTGGTGAGGACCGCCCCGGCCCGCTCCCACGCCGGGCGGCCGGCGGCGAAGTCGTCCTCGATGACCCACTGGGTGAACGGCTCGGCGCCGACGGCGGCCCGGTCCTCGACGCCGAGGAGGTTCGCCGCGGTGGCATAGGTGTCGGCGGTACTGGCGGGCACGATGCGGTCCACCATCGTCCCCGGGAAGCTCACGTTCTCCACCGCCAGCTCGCCGGTGACCAGCTCCCGCAGCCGCCGGCCGTTGTCGGACAGGTTGTCGCAGCAGACGACGGCGACCGGGGCGCCGCCGCGGGCGGCCAGCCCGCGCAGGAGCACCTGGATGACGGGGGAGTCGGGGCGGTACGCCTTCTCGGTCACGGTGAGCGTGACGATCCGGATGGCCGGGTCGGCGATGCGGGCGGCGACCGCGTCGGGGTCGCCGGCCGCGTGCAGGGCGTCGGTCAGCACGCCGCAGACGCGGGCCCGGGCCTCGGCGCCGTCCAGGGTCAGCACCGAGAACAGCAGGTCCTGGTCGAGCAGCGGCTCGAGGACGGCCCGGGACCGCGGCGCGACCCCGACGATGCCCCAGTCGCCGCCGGCCGCGGCGATCGCCGCCTCGGTGAAGACGGCCTGGTGGGCGCGGTGGAAGGCGCCCAGGCCGAGGTGGACGATGCCGGCGGCGGCGTCGCCCGGCGCGACCGGCGGCCGCACGGCCGGGTCGAGCCGGGGCAGTGCGGCGCGGGTCAGGCGTTCCATGCCGGTCCCGCCGGGAAGCTGTAGGTGGCGATGGCCTCGGGGCGCAGCTCGACGCTGTAGCCGGGCCGCTCGGGCAGCCGGTAGCGGCCGCCGACGACGGTGACCGGGTCGGTGAAGTGCTCATGCAGATGGTCCACGTACTCCACCATGCGCCCTTCGAGCGGGCTGCCGAGCCGCAGGTGGTCGAAGAACGACAGGTGCTGCACGTACTCGCACAGGCCGACGCCGCCCGCGTGCGGGCAGACCGGCACGCCGAACTTGGCCGCCATGAGCAGCTCGGCGAGGACCTCGCCGACGCCGGAGACCCGGCACGCGTCGATCTGCATGACGCCGATCGCGCCGGCCTGCAGCAGCTGCTTGAAGATGACCCGGTTGGCCGCGACCTCGCCGGTCGCGACCCGGCACCGGCTGCGCAGATCGCGCAGGTGCTGCTGGATGCGCGCGTGGCCGAGCACGTCGTCGGCGTGCGTGGGCTCCTCGATCCAGTACGGGTCGAACTCGGCGAGGCGGGCCATGTTCGCGATCGCCTCGTCGACGTCCCAGACCTGGTTGGCGTCCATCATGAGCAGCGCGTCCGGGCCGATCTCGGCGCGGATGATGCGGGCGCGGCGCACGTCGTCCTCGATCGGCCCGCCGACCTTCATCTTCACGGCGGTCCAGCCGTCCTTGACGGCCTCGCGGGTCAGCGCGCGGACCTTGTCGTCGGGGTACCCGAGCCAGCCCACGGAGGTGGTGTACGACGGGAAGCCGGTCTCCTCGACGGCCTTGCGCCGCTCCTCGTAGCCGTCCAGGCCGCGGTCGAGCAGCTCGGCCGCCTCGGCGGGGGTGAGCGCGTCGGTGATGTGCCGGAAGTCGACGGCGGCGACGAGCTGCTCGGTCGGCAGCTCCGCCAGCAGCCGCCACATGGGCAGCCCGGCGGCCCGGGCCCGCAGGTCCCAGACGGCGTTGAGGATCGCGCCGGCCGCCATGTGGATGACGCCCTTCTCCGGCCCGAGCCAGCGCAGCTGGACGTCGGCGGTCAGCGTGCGCGCGCCGTCGGCGGTGCACAGCCGGTCGGTGTCGTGGCCGACCACGTGGTGCCGGAGCGCCTCGACGGCGGCGCAGGTGAGCTCGTTGCCGCGGCCGTTGGTGAAGGTCAGGCCGGTGCCGGTGACGCCCTCGGCGGTGTGCAGCTCGACGTAGGTGGCCGAGTAGTCGCCGCGGTTGATGGCGTCGGAGCCGTCGCCGGCGGCGGCGGTCGGGAACCGCACGTCGTGCACGGTGAGGCCGGTGATCTTCGTCATCGGGTGGTCGCTCCGTCGTCGAGGGTCCGCTGGAAGACCCGCTTGGGCAGGTGGTAGGCGAGGTCGGCGATGGTCTCGGCGGCCTCGTCGAGGGGCAGGCGGTGCTCGGTGACGAGCCGGGCGAGGAACCCGGCGTCGACCCGCCGGGCGACGTCGTGGCGCACCGGGATCGAGCAGAACGCGCGGGTGTCGTCGACGAAGCCGGCGGTGTTGTAGAAGCCGGCGCTGTCGGTGACGGCCTCGCGGAAGCGGCGCAGCCCGTCGGGGGTGTCGAGGAACCACCACGGCGCGCCGAGGAACACCGCCGGGTAGCCGCCGGCGAGCGGTGCTAGCTCGCGGGTGAACGCCGTCTCGTCGAGGGTGTAGAGCACGATCCGGAAGCGCGGGTCGGTGCCGAACTCGTCGAGCAGCGGCCTGAGCGAGCGCACGTACTCGGTCGGCGAGGGGATGTCGCCGCCGACGTCGCGGCCGTGCCGCCGGTAGAGGGCCGTGTTGTGGTTGCGCACGGCGCCCGGATGCAGCTGCATGACCAGGCCGTCCTCGACCGACATGCGGGCGAACTCGACGAGCATGTGGGCGCGGAACCGCTCGGCGTCGCCGGGCTCGGCCGCGCCGCGCAGCGCGCGGTCGAACAGCGCCGCCGCCTCGCCCGCCGGGAGGGCCTCGGCCGTGGCGGTCGGGTGGCCGTGGTCGCTGGAGGTGGCGCCGGCGGCAATGAAAGTTTCACGGCGGGCGCGCAGCCTGTCGACGTACTCGCGGTAGGTGCTCACCCCGAGGCGCTCGATCCGCCCGGCCCAGCCGGGCCAGTCGAACTCGACGACGTCGTCGGGCCGGAACGTGGTGATGACCCGGCCGCCGGGGCCGCCCCAGCCGTCCGCTTCCAGCTTCGCGTGCGCGGTGAGGTCGTTGAGTGGGGACTCGGTGGTGGCGAGGACCTCGATGTTGAACCGCTCGAAGAGTGCCCGGGGCCGGAACGCGGGGTCGGCCAGCCGCTCGGACAGCGCGTCGTAGACGGTGTCGGCGGTGTCGGCGCGCAGCGGGGTGACGATGCCGAACACGTCGGCGAGGACGGACTCGGTCCACAGTCGCGACGGGGTGCCGCGGAAGAGGTGCCAGTTGGCGGCGAGCAGGCGCCAGATGGTGCGGCCGTCGGTCTCGCTGGGGGTGCCGTCCAGCGCCGGCACGCCGAGCCGGTGCGGCGGGATGCCCTGGCTGGCCAGCATGCGGGTGACGTAGTGGTCGGGCACGACGATGAGCCGCGCCGGGTCGGGGAACGGCCGGTCGTCGGCGATGATCGCCGGGTCGACGTGGCCGTGCGGGCTGATCAGCGGCAGGTTCTTGGCGTGCCGGTACAGTTCGCGCGCCACGGCGCGGACCTGCGGCTCCGCGGGGAACAACTGGTCTTCATGCATTGGCGATCCCATGGTGTTCGGCGATCCCGGCGTCGAGGGTGTGCGTGGCGATCGGGCGGCCGGTGGCGATGGACTCGTTGGCGGCGAGCCCGACGAGCAGGGCGCGGGCGCCGGCCTCGGCGTCGGCCGTGCGGCCGAGCGGGTCGGCGGGCGCATGCGGGTCGAGCAGGTCGGCGAGCATCCGGCCGTCGGCGCCGCCGTGGCCCTTGCGCTCGTACCCGGTGACCGGCAGGTCGCGCGGCGGCGCCCAGTACGGGTGGGCCCGCAGCGACCAGTAGCCCTGCTCGGCCGGGGTGCCGAAGCCCTTGACGGTGGCCGCGGCGGCCGGGGCGACGTGGTCGCTCTCGACCACCTCCAGCTCGAGCCGGCCGCGGCTGCCGTTGAACATCACCCGGTAGCCCTCCCAGGGAGCGTAGGCGGTGAGGTGGTACGTCATCGTGGCGCCGCGCCCGTAGCGGACCAGCACGGCGAGGTCGTCCTCGATGGTGATGCCGGGCCCGAAGACGTTGCGGTCGCGCTGGTAGCCGTCGGCGGCCTCGGCGTCGAGGTACAGCGCCTTGAGCGTCGGGTCGCCGTCGAGCGCGATCGCGAACGGGTCGTCCGCGGCGGCCGGCGCGCCGTGGGCGCGCTCGTAGTCGCGGGCGTAGCCGTGCCGGGCCCCCTCGGTACCGTAGAAGAAGCGCCGGCCGCTGGCGAAGACCTCGGCCGGCAGGTCGTCGAGCCACCAGTTGACCAGGTCGAAGTGGTGGCCGGACTTGTGCACGAGCAGCCCGCCGGAGTCGGCCTTGTTGCGGTGCCAGCGGCGGAAGTAGTCGGCGCCGTGGCGCACGTCGAGCAGCCACTCGAAGTGCACCGAGCCGATCTCGCCGATCTCGCCGCTCGCGATCACCCGCTTCACGGCCTCGTGCAGCGGGTTGTAGCGGTAGTTGAAGGTGACCTTGACCGACCGGCCGGTGCGCCGCACCGCGTCGAGGATCCGCTTGCTGCGGGGCGCGTCGACGGTCATCGGCTTCTCCGTGAGCACGTCGCACCCCGCCTCCAGGGCGGCCACGATGTACTCGTCGTGGACCCGGTCGACGGTCGTCACGACGGCGACGTCGACCCGCTCCTTGGCGAGCATCTCGGTGAAGTCTGCGGCGGCGTAGGTCGGCACGGGTGCGGGCAGCCGGGCGTTGTGCACGGCGAGCCGGACCGGGTTGGGGTCGGCGAGCGCCACCAGCTCGCAGGTGTCGCGGTGCTCGGCGGTGAGCGCCCGCGCGAACATCTCGGCCCGGGCGCCGGTGCCGACGATCGCGTAGCGCAGCTTCAACGGACGCGCTCCTTCCGGAGTGCTGTGGGGGTGTTTGCTGCAAAGGTTTGCAGCAAACTATGCGCAGAGTGCGCTGGTCCGGTCAATACCGCCGGGGAAAGTACGCCGGGGGGCGTTGACAGTGGCGCAACCGTTTGCATAATTGGCAGCACCTGGCCCAGTGACTCACGTCACCGCCTGACGGCTCCGCCCCCGCCGAGAGGACCACCCAGTGCCCGCCACGATCCGAGATGTCGCCCGCGCCTCCGGCGTCCATGTCTCCACCGTGTCCCGCACCTTCTCGGCACCGCACCTGGTCAACCCCGACACCCGCAGCCGGGTGCTGTCCACCGCGGAGAGCCTCGGCTACCGCCCCAACCGCGCCGCCCGCGCGCTGATCACCGGCCGCACCCACAACATCGGCCTGATCGTCGCGGACATCGCGAACCCGTTCTTCCCGCCTCTGATCAAGGCGGCCGAGTCGCAGGCCCGCAGCCGCGACTACCACCTGTTCGTGGCGGACACCAACGAGGACCCGGTGGCCGAGGAGGATCTCGTCCACGCGCTCGCCAAGCAGGTCGACGGGGTGCTCCTGTGCAGCCCGCGCATGAGCAACGACCTGATCGAGAAGCTCCGCAAGGAGGTGCCCCTCGTCGTGGTCAACCGGCCCGTCGAAGGGCTCCCCGCGGTGGTCATGGACGTCGCACACGGCGCCCGCACCGCGATCGAACACCTGGTGGCCCACGGCCACCGCGACATCGCCCTGCTCGGCGGCCCGCGGGGCTCCTGGACCAACCGGGAGATCCGCCGGTCCGCCGCGCTGGCGGCGAAGGCGGCCGGCGCCACGCTGACCGCCGTCGGTCCCTACCAGCCGACCGAGGCCGCGGGCGCGGCCGCCTGCGACGCCGTCCTCGAGACGGGGGCGACCGCCGTCCTGGCCTACAACGACCTGATGGCGATCGGGCTGCTGGAGGGCCTGCACGACCGCGGCATCCGGGTGCCGGAGGAGCTCAGCGTCGTCGGCATCGACGACATCATGCTCAGCCGGCTGATCCGCCCGAAGCTCACGACGGTGGCCACACCGACCGCCGCCGCGGGCCGGGCGGCCGTGGACATGCTGCTGCAGCACGACGAGGAAACCCGCACCACCGCACTGGTCACGCTCCAGACGCAACTGGTCGTCCGCGACTCGACCGGTCCCGCTCCGGCCGAGCCGCGCACCGCATCTCGTCCGTAACTCCGTCCGCAATTCCGTTCGTAGTTCTCTGCCTAGTCCCCTGCCTAGGAGTGACATCCATGTCCGGAACCTCCCGCCGCCGGCTGCTGTCCGCAGCCGTCGCGGCCGCCCTGCTCGTCCCGCTCGCCGCGTGCGGTGACGACGGCGGCGAATCGCCGTCGGTCGACTCCACCAAGCCGGTCGAGCTGAGCATCTTCTGGTGGGGCGGCGACGCCCGCGCCAAGCTGACCGAGGACGCCCTCGCGCTCTACACCAAGAAGCACCCGAACGTGACGTTCAAGAAGACCTGGCAGGCCAACCAGGGGTACTTCGAGAAGCTGGCGACCCTGACGGCCGGCAACGAGGCCCCGGACATCTTCCAGATCGACGACAACTACCTCACCGAGTACGCGTCGCGGAACGTCACGCTGGACCTCAGCCCGTACCAGAAGTCCGGCAAGCTCGACACCACGAAGTTCCCCGAGAGCCTGTGGAAGTACGGCGTCGTCGAGGAGAAGCTCGCCGCGGTCGCCTTCGGTGAGAACACCCAGGGCCTGGTCTACAACAAGACCAAGCTCGAGGCCGCCGGCCAGCCGCTGCCCACGCAGGGCATGAGCTGGGAGGACTTCATCTCCTGGGCGGAGAAGGCGAGCACGGCGGCGAAGGTCCCGGGCACCCAGGACCCGAGCGCCGACTACAAGGCCTTCTGGGTCTGGCTGCGCCAGCAGAACAAGGACCTGTACAAGGGCAAGGAGCTCGGTTTCGCCACCGAGGACGTGGTGAAGTGGTTCGAGCTGTGGAAGGGCGCCCGCGACCGCAAGGCGACCCCGACCGCCGACGTCATCCGCGAGGGCAACGCCACCGACATCACCAAGCAGCTCGTGGTGACCGGCAAGGCGCTCACCTCCTGGGTGTGGGTCAACCAGCTGCCCGAGCTGCAGAAGAACACCAAGGACCAGCTCGGCGTCATGTCCTACCCGGGCGACCCGAAGGCCCAGTGGGCCCGCGCCTCGATGTACTTCTCGGTGTACCGCGGCAGCGACAAGAAGGACGTCGCCGTCGACGTCATCAACTTCCTCGCCAACGACCCGGAGGCCGGCAAGGTCCTCGGCACCGACCGCGGCCTGCCGTCCAACCTGGACATCCGCAGCGCCGTCGCGGCCAGCGTCACCGACCCGGCGATGAAGACGTCCATCGAGATCGAGAACACCCTCGGCAAGACCTTCGGCCCCTCGCCGCAGGTGCCGCTCAAGGGCCACAGCACGCTGCGGTCCGAGCTCATCAAGGCCGCCGAGTCCGTCCAGGCCGGCAAGGCCAGCCCGCAGCAGGCCGCCGAAGCGTTCGTCGCCGCAGTGAAGACCGCCATCTCCAAGTAAGGACCCCTCCAGTGGCCCTGACCACCACTGAGCGGCCTACGCGGCACCTCGCCCGGCCCCCCGCCAAGCGGCGGGCCGGGCGGGGGACCCGCCGCGAAGGCGTCGCCGGCTACCTGTTCCTCAGCCCCTGGCTCCTCGGGCTGATGGCCATCACGGCCGCGCCGATGCTCATGTCGCTCGTGCTGAGCTTCACCAACTACGACATCCTCTCCGAGTGGTCGGAGCTGAAGTTCATCGGCTTCGACAACTACCAGCGGATGTTCACCGAGGACCCGACGTTCTGGCACTCGGTCCAGGTGACCGTGCTGTACGCGGTCGTCGCGACCCCGCTCAAGCTGGCCGCCGCGCTCGGCGTGGCGCTGCTGCTGAGCCGCAACATGTTCGGCGTCGGGCTGTTCCGCGGCCTGTTCTACCTGCCGTCGCTGCTCGGCGGCAGCGTCGCCCTGGGCATCGTGTGGTTCACCATGTTCAACCGCGACGGCTCCTTCAACTCGTTCCTCGGGCTGTTCGGCATCGAGGGCGAGGGCTGGGTGAACAACCCCGACTACGCCCTGAGCACCCTGATCCTGCTGGCCGTCTGGCAGTTCGGCGCGCCGATGGTCATCTTCCTGGCCGGCCTCAAGCAGGTCCCGCAGGAGCTCTACGAGGCGGCCGCGGTCGACGGCGCCGGCGCGATCCGCCGGTTCTTCTCCATCACGCTGCCGATGCTCTCGCCGGTCATCTTCTTCAACCTGGTGCTGGAGACGATCCACGGCTTCCAGGGGTTCACCTCGGCGTTCGTCATCTCCGGCGGTACCGGCGGACCCGTCGACTCGACCCTGATGTACACGCTCTACCTGTACATCAAGGGCTTCACCGACTACGAGATGGGCTACGCCTCCGCGCTCGCCTGGGTGTTCCTGGCGGCCGTCGGCCTGCTCACCGTCGTGCTGTTCACCACGGGCCGGTTCTGGGTCCACTACGCGGACGGGGACGACCGATGAAGGCGATCCGGCTGGTCGTGATCCTCGCGATCATGGCCGTCATCCTCTACCCGCTCGTGTGGATGCTCGGCACCTCGTTCAAGGGCCAGCAGGAGATCCTCAGCAACGCCGGGGTGTTCCCGGAGGACTTCTCGCCCGGCAACTACCCCGAGGGCTGGAACCACCTCGACGTGAACTTCGGGCGGTTCTTCCTCAACAGCACGCTCGTCGCGGTCGCCGTCGTCATCGGCAACGCCGTCTCGTGCCTGCTCGCCGCCTACGCCTTCGCCCGGCTGAGGTTCCGCGGCCGGGGCATGTGGTTCGCGGTCATGATCGGCACGCTGCTGCTGCCGGGCCACGTGCTCATCGTCCCGCAGTTCATCGTGTTCCGCGAGCTCGGCCTGGTCGGCGGCGAGTTCCCCTACCTGCCGCTCATCGTGCCGCACTTCCTGGCGACCGAGGCGTTCTTCGTCTTCCTCATGGTGCAGTTCATGCGGGGCATCCCGCGCGAGCTCGACGAGGCCGCGAAGATCGACGGCTGCTCGTCCTTCGGCGTGTTCCGCAACGTGATCCTGCCGCTGTCGCGGCCGGCGCTGGTGACGACCGCGATCTTCTCCTTCATCTGGACCTGGAACGACTTCTTCCGGCAGCTCGTCTACGTCTCCGACCTGGAGAAGTACACGGTCCCGGTGGCGCTGCGGCTGTTCATCGACTCGCAGGGCCAGTCGGCCGTCGGCCCGATGTTCGCGATGTCGGTGCTGTCGCTGCTGCCGGTGTTCCTGTTCTTCGTCGCATTCCAGCGGATGCTCGTCGAGGGCATCAACACCTCGGGCCTGAAGGGATAGCGCGATGCGCCGGGACTGGCGGGAGACCTACACGGTCATGGCCGACGTGGCACTCGTCGGCCTCGCGGTGACAGCGGCCTCGGTACCGCTGGTCACGGCGGGCGCCGCGGTGCGCGCCGGCTCGGCTGCGATCGCCTCGATCGTGGCCGGCGAGGGCGTCGACCTGCGCCGGCTGTGGCGGATCTTCCGCTCGTCCCTGCTGCCGGGCCTCGCCGCCGCCGCGCTCGCGGTGGTCGTCGCCTGGCTGCTGCTGTTCAACGTCGGCGCCGTCGCCTCCGGCCGGGTCCCGGGCGGGTTGCCCGTGCTGGTCGGCACCGGCGCCGCTGTCGTCGCACTGCTCGCGGTGGCCGTGCTGACCGTGGTCCGCCTCGGCCGGGACGACGTCCCGGGCTGGCGCGCCGCGGTCCGCTGGGCGGCCGGGACGGTGTGGCGGCAACCGGTCGCGGCGGCGATGGTGGCCGGGGTGTCGACCATCGCCGCCGCGCTCGGCGCCATGGTGCCGGTGACGGCACCGCTGGTGGTGGGCTACGCCTTGTTCGCCGCCCACGTGCTGGTGGCCCGGTTCGTGCGGTCGGAGGCGCTGGCCTGAGTGCCGCCGCGGCTGTGCCACAGCACCCGGGCCAGGATCGGCGGTGCGAACAGCGCCTGCGGGGGCGCCACCAGGTTGGCCACCCGCAGGAACCGCTCGGCCACCGCCGCGCTGCGCTCCGACGCGGTCTGCACCCGGGCCACGTAGCCGTTGAGGAACCGGGTCTTGCCGGTCCGCACGCCCACGACGTCCGGGAAGCCGAGGTCGGCCCCGACCGCGATGTCCCACGGCGTGTCCACGACCTTCGCCGCCCGGGCGTAGAACCGGGCCGGCAGGCCGTCGAGCCCGGCCGCGACCGCCGCGCGCAGCTCGGCCGCCTCGGCGGCCGCGACGGTCATGCCCTGCCCGTACGCCGGGTTGAAGCTGCAGATCGCGTCCCCGATCGCGACCAGCCCGTCGGGGAGCCGGGTCATCCGCTCGTACCGCCGGCGCACGCTCGGCGGCAGCCGCAGCTTCATCGGCGGACCCAGCGGCTCGGCCCGGCGCAGCAACTCGTACAGCCGTGGGTCCGGCAGCCGCGCGGCGAACTCCGCGTACTGCGCCGGGTCGGTCGGCGGGACCATCCCGACGCCGAACAGCGTCACCATCCAGCGGTCACCGTCGGCGGCGATGCCGACCCCGCCGTACGGACGCGTCGCGCGGGAGCCGCAGACGAACGCGGTGAAGTCGGCGTCGCCCGGCACCCGGCGGTAGTCGCGCGACACGTAGGTGGTGAGCGGGTCGATCCGCTCCTCGGCCGGGCGGCCGAAGCCCAGCGCGGCCAGCCACGTCGGCCCGCGGTTGCCCCGGCCGGTCGCGTCGACGACCAGGCCGGCCGGCACGTCGTGCGGTGCGCCGTCCACGGCGCGGATGGTGACGCCGGTGACCCGCTGCCCGTCGAACAGCAGGCCGGTCGCCTCGTGCCCGTCCAGGACGGTGACGTTGGCCAGGGCGGTGGTGCGCTCCCGGACGTACGCCTCGATGAGCGGCCGGCTCATGCACATCCCGGCCAGGCCGCTCGGCACGCGCGGGACGGCCCGCTCGCCGTACACCCAGACACAGTCGTTCTGGAGGTCGACCGGCAGGGCGCCGCGGGCGGCGAGGTCGTCCCCGAAGCCCGGGTACAGCTCCTCCAGGACCTGGCGGCCCCGGGCGAGCAGGCCGTGGGAGTGCTCGCCCTGCGGCACGCCCCGGCGGTGGGCGGCACCCTCGGGCAGGGTGTCGCGATCGAAAACGGTGACTTTATCGAAAGACTCGCTGAGCACGCGTGCCGCGAGCAGACCTGACATGCTGGCGCCGAGCACGACGGCGTGACCGGTGGGTGACAAGGGTCGCCTCCGTGGAGTGGGTTGATGTGGCCCACACCGTACGGACGGTTGCCCCGGCCGCCGGTCCGCTCGGCGACAGCCGCCAACCCGACTCGGGGCCCCGCCGCAGCTCAGCCCGGGGCGACGCCGGAGTGACGGAACATCGACGGTATCAACTAGGCTGCCACCCCATGAGGTTGCGGATGATCATCACGGTCGGCGCGGCGGGAGCGGCCGGGACGGCACTCGCCCTGGCGGCCGCGCTGCCCGCGTGGGCCGAGCCGGCGCCGGGCGACACCGACGACCCGGCGTACCGGGCGGGCTATCTCCTCGGCCGGATGCTCTTCCCGCTGGGCTGCCTCGTCGTGCTGGTCCTGCTCGTCGCGACCCTGGTCATCCTGCTGCGCCGGCGCCGGGACCGGCGGGACCGCCAGCTGGCCCAGATGTACGCGCAGGCGGGCTATCCGCCGCAGCCGTACGCGCCGCCGGGTTACCCGCCGCAGCCGCCGCCCGGCTATCCGCCGCAGCCGCCGTACCCGCCGTATCAGTAGGAAACCGGTCGCAGGGGCGCGCGGCGGGCGCCTACCCTACGGAGCATGACCAAGGGGCGTGGCAGCGGACTGCGTCCCGTGCACGAGGTCGTCTCCCGGATCCGGTACGACGCCACGCTCGACGCGGGGCGGTTCGTCGTCGGCTACGAGGAGCGCGGCGCCGGGATCCGTGAGGCCCCGCTGCCCGCGTTCGTCGCCGGCGGGGACGTGCCGTGGCACCGGGTGCAGTACGTCAAGGCCGGCGAGCGCACCGTCTGGGACCGCCGGTCGCGGGTCGACCTGGTCTTCGGCTCCGGCGACACCCCGGCCGCCGACCTGGCCGCGCTCGCCGCGCCGGTGGATACGCCCGCGGCCGCCCCCGTGCGTCGGCGGCGGACGGCCGCCTTCGACGAGGCCGCCGTGCTGCGCTTCGACGCCGCGGCCGGCGACTGGGTGCCCGCCGGGCCGCCCGCGCCGGTGCATGCCGACGCGGTCCAGGTGGCGACGTTCAACGTGCTCTCCGACGCCTACGACCGCGAGCTCACCTACCCGCACCTGCGCGTCCCGGCCTGCGTCGAGCTGCTCGAAGGGCTCGGCGCCGACGTCGTCGCCCTGCACGAGGTCACCCACGACCTGTGGGCCGCGCTGCTCGCCGCGCCGTGGGTCCGCGCCGGCTACCACGTCTCCGCCGGGCCCGACCCCGACGTCGGCTACGGCACCACGCTGCTGTCGCGGTGGCCGCTGACGCTGGAGGCGCACCGGCTCTCGGCGTACAAGCGGCTCGTCCTCGGCCACACCGTGCTCAACGGCCGCGCCACCGGGTTCGTCGCCGCGCACCTCACCAGCGACCACACCGAGGGCGCCGAGCAGCGCCGCGAGCACCAGCTGCGGGTCATCGAGGAGCGGCTCGGCCGGGGCGACCTCGCGGCCGCCGTCGTGCTCGCCGACCTCAATGTCAGCGACGACACCACGCCCGAGGTGCCCGGCTTCGCCGACGCGTGGCGGGCTCTGCACCCGCACGACGCCGGGTTCACCTTCGACCCCGCGGTCAACCCGCTCGCCGCGGTCGCCTCGCGCACCGGCCGGGCCGGTCGGCTGGACCGGATCCTGGTGCGCGGCGCGCTGACCCCGGTCGCCGTCGAGCGCTTCGGCGATCAGCCCTTCGAGCCGGACCACTTCGTCTCCGACCACTTCGGCGTCACCGCGCTGCTGCAACCGGCCGAGCGGACCGTCGACGCGGCGTCGGTCCACACGTCGGCCCTCGTGCTGCGGCCGCCGGCGCACGCCTGGGCGCCGATCCAGGCGCTGCGGGAGGCGCACGACCCGTCGCACCGGCGCTGGATGCCGCACGTCAACCTCGTCTACGGCTTCGTGCCGGAGGCCGACTTCCCAGCCGCCGCCGAGGCGGTCACCGAGGTCGTGAGCGGCCGCGCCCCGATCCGCATCCGGCTGGCCCGCTTCCGCACGTTCGAGCACGCCGGCAGTACCACCGTCTGGCTGGAGCCGGAGACGGAGCCGGCCGACGCGGTGCGCACCCTCCAGGCCGCGCTCGCCGCCCGGTTCCCCGGCTGCACCGAACAGGACAGCCGCGGCGGCTTCACCCCGCACCTCACGGTCGCCAAGCTCACCGGCCCACCCGAGCGGATCGCCGCGACCGTGGCCCGCTGGCAGCGCGAGTGGCAGCCGGTCGAGTGCACCGTCGACGCCGTCGACCTCATCAGCCGCCGCGGCGCCGAGCCGTTCGTGGTGCGCCGCACGGTGCCGCTCGCCACCGGCCACGACCCGGCCCGGCAGCTGGTGACCGAGGCGTGCCAGGCGGTGCGGCCCGGCTCCCGGGTGCACGTGGTGGGCTCGGTCCGGCTGGGGGTCGCCGGTCCCGGTACCGACCTCGACCTGGTCTGGGTCACCACGCCCGGCGGCGACCCGCTCGCCGACCTGGCCGCGGTGCTGCCCGGCGCGCGGCTCGCCGGCGCGGTCGTGCCGGTGCTGCGCGGCGAGGTGGCCGGCGTCAGCGTCGACGTGCAGCAGGTCGCGCTGCGCGACGTCGACCGGCTCGACCCGGACGCGGCCCCCGACGAGGCCGGCCGCCGCTCGATCCTCGCCGTCCGCGACGCCGACGCCCTGCTGGCGGGCCTGGACCCGGCGGTGTTCCGCCCGCTGCTGCGCGAGGTGCGGGCCTGGTCGGCCGCCCGCCGGCTCGACGGCGCCGCCTGGGGCCTGGTCGGCGGCTTCACCTGGGCCCTGCTCGTCGCCGAGGCGATCCGCCACAACGCCACCGACCTGCCCGGGTTCCTGCGGCACTGCGCCGGGCACCCGCGCCGGCCGCGGGCGGGGGAGCGGCACGCCTACTGGCCGGTGTACTCACCGACCCCGCCGGGCGTCAACACCACCCGCACGATGACCCGCTCCACGGCCGAGCTCGTGCAGGCGGCGTTCACCGGCGGGGGTGGCTCCCAGGCCCACGAGCGGCGGGTGCTGCTCACCCCGGACGAGTCCCTCGACGGCCGGATCCTGGGCCTGATCCTGGCCCTGGAGGCGGCCGGCGCCCGGGTCCGGCCCTACCCGGCCGCCCTCGCCCTGGGCGTCGACGGCGGCGACCCCGACCGCATCGCGGAGGAGACCGCAGCCTTCGGCGCCACCGTGACCGTGCCGGCCTAGTAGGGGCGCAGCCGCCAGACGCCGAACGGGTTGTGGAAGAAGTCGTCGTCGGGGTGCCTGGTGTCGGCCCCGTGCTCGACGGTCCAGCGCTTCGCGCCGGGCTCGGCCCGGAAGGTGTCGCCACTGTAGAGCGCCGGCCGTTCGAGCAGGAGGTGGCCCGCGAAGGCGTCCATCGCCGGCACGTCGGCGACGGTGCCCCCGGCCAGCTCGACGTCGGGCACGCCGAGCAGGTGCAGGCCGCAGGTGTGGATGCCGTGGTCGTGCTGGATGGGCCGCTGCACCCAGGCGCGGTAGAGGGCCACGATGCGCCGGTCGGGATGCCCGCCGGCGGCCAGGCCGGCCAGCTCGAACCACCGCGCCCGCCCGTGCGTGATGCCGCTGCTCTCGTTCTTGACGGCCGTCGCCCCGGCCGCGAAGAGCCGCGCGACCAGCGCCAGCATCCGCGCCGCGACGTCGCCGGCGACGGCCCGCCGGACCGGCTCGGACAGCAGGTAGGCCACCGTGTCGTGGCGCTCGACGGCGTCCCGGTCGGCGTCGCCGAAGCTGCCGTCCGTCGACGAGACCTGGAACGCCCGCCCCATCCGCGGGTCGGCGACAGATGCGGCGCCGCCCGGGTCGAACTCCACCCCGGGCGTCTCGCCGGCGATGCGCGCCACCAGGTCGAGGTCCAGACCCCGGCCGAGGACGCACAACACATGGCGGGGAAAAACAACCTGCACCGTCGGCATCATGCCCCGCAACGGTACCGCCGGGCACCAAACCCCGGCGGCCGCGCCGGGGCCGGGTGCCGGTGCGGATGCGTTAGTCTCGCCGACCATGACGGGTCCGCGGCTCGGCGTCGACTTCGGCACCTCCACGACCATCGGGGTGGTGCGCCGCCCGGACGGGCGGGTCCAGCCCCTGCTCTTCGACGGCTCCCCGCTGCTGCCCTCGGCGGTCCTGGCCGGTACCGACGGCCGCCTGCACACCGGCCGCGACGCCGACCACCTGGCCCGCAGCGCGCCGGAGCGGCTCGAGCCCAACCCGAAGCGCCGCATCGACGAGTCCCGCGTGCTGCTCGGCGACGCGGAGATCGACGTCCGCGACCTCGTCGCCGCCGTCCTCGGCCGGATCGCCGGGGAGGCCGAGCGGGTGGCCGGCCCGGTCGCCGAGGCGGTCCTGACCCACCCGGCCGACTGGGGCGGCGGGCGCCGCGGCCGTCTGGAGGAGGCGGCCCGCCGGGCCGGCCTGCGGTCGGTCACCCTCGTCGCCGAGCCCCTGGCCGCGGCCACCTTCTTCGCGTCCACGCACGGGAGGGAGCTCCCGGTCGGCTCCTTCCTCATGGTGTACGACCTGGGCGCCGGCACGGCCGACGTGACCCTCCTGCGCCGGCAGCCGGAGGGCTTCACCCCGGTCGCCTCCGACGGCCTCGACGAGCTCGGCGGACTCGACGTGGACGCCGCGATCGTCCGGCATTTACAGGGTGTGTACGGCGAGCTCTGGCGGGATCCGGCCGCCCGCCGCCGGCTCTGGGACGACGTGCGCTCCGCCAAGGAGATGCTGTCCCGCGCGAGCGGCACGGTGATCATGGTCCCGTCGCTGGGCCGGGAGGTCCCGCTCGGCCGCGAGGAACTGGACCGCCTGGCCCGCCCGGTCCTGGCCCCGAGCGTGGCGATGGCCCACACGCTGCTCACGGCGGCGGGGGTGGGCCGGGCCGACATGGGCGGGCTGTTCCTGGTCGGCGGCTCCAGCCGGATGCCGCTGGTCGCGACGATGCTGCACGAGACGCTGGGGATCGCCCCGGTGGTCGCGGAGCAGCCGGAGCTGGTGGTCGCCGAGGGGGCGCTGCGGCTGACCGACCCGACGCCGCCGCGCGCCCGCGCGGCCGCCGGCGTGCC